>CAZJWW010000037.1:0-19219 GCA_964549895.1 uncultured Gammaproteobacteria bacterium | reverse complement strand
TTTATAACAGAAGCTCAGGGCTGTTTATTTACACCCGCTCAGGGCTGTTTATTTAACAGACCTCAAGGCTTTTTATAACAGACGCTCAGGGCTTTTTGTTTACACCCGCTCAGGGCTGTTTTAATGGTTGGATATCGTTTGAGGCGCGTGTCTCTATCCGCTAGGGTTTTATCATTCAAAGGCAACGCTCTTTAATTCTGATTATTGTGAATCAGATCAATTTAAAACTCAGGCTAGCTATCGAACGGAGACTTAATAGTCCCTCGTTTAGCGTCAATTTCACGGGTAACAACTCCTATTTATTCTCCGGAGAAGCCGTTCTCAATCAGCATCTTATACTCGTCTTTAGAAAAGGACGGATCACGATCTATATCGTTCTTTGTCAGGCCGTTATCCGCGACTAAGATTACGAATTGTCACCCTTTAAATTTCAAAGCTATCGCTGTATTTAGACTTCCATGAGCTAAAGATTCTCAGCTGTTATTTATTATAATAAATCACTTTAGATACATTACATAAGTTACTAATTTAACTTATCTTTATCTATTGGCTTATTTGGCACTACCATAGCTTGAACGCCTTCATCAGCCATTTCTTCGAGTTGCTCCTTACTGGCAGTACCACGAATGTTCTCCGGTTCCTTATCGCCTTTATGAATGCTGATCGCTTCTTCACTAAAACGATTTCCCACATCAGTAAAGTTGTTATCGATGTATTCATGCACCTTGCCGAGCATCTTTTGCAATTTAGCGAAAGCTTGAGGATTATCAATCTGGCCTGAATTAGCAGCGGCATTGTCCCCAATGGCAAGAGTTTGCTTAGACGCCAATGACTTTTCTTTGGATAAAACGGTCTGCTCTTTAGCTTTCGCAGTGGTCGAATTACTTTTTTTCCCAACATTAGGCGTCGTGATTTTTTTAGTGACCGCGCTAGAATCACAATAGGGGCATGTTAATAAGCCACTGTCTTGTTGAGCAACGAAATCGTCAGCATTTTGAAACCAGCCTTCAAAGACATGCTCGAATTCGCAAATTAGATCATAGATAACCATTACTTTAACTCTTTATGAGCTTTCTCTACTGGCTCGTTTACGCTCGTGCTCAAGCAAAAATCGTTTACGAATACGAATACTTTCTGGAGTGATTTCCACTAATTCATCGTCGTCTATAAATTCAAGTGCTGATTCCAGCGTGTGTTTAACAGGTGGCACTAAGGCGATTGCATCATCTTTTCCCGATGCACGCACATTGGTCAGCTGTTTGCCTTTCAAAGGATTCACTGTTAAATCGTTGTCTCGCGAATGAATGCCAACCACCTGCCCTTCATAAACCATCTGTGTAGGGCTTATCATCATTTTGCCACGTTCTTGCAAGTTAAATATAGCAAAACCCAATGACTTACCCGTACCATTAGAAATCAATACGCCATTTTTACGCTGGCCAAAAGACTTGTTCTTTTTAACATCATATTTATCAAATACGTGATAAATCAAACCTGACCCTGAGGTCATAGTCATAAAATCTGTTTGAAACCCAATTAAGCCGCGAGATGGAATAACAAAATCCAATCTTACTCGACCTTTTCCATCGGGACTCATATTCGCTAAATCGCCGCCTCGCTCTTGCAAAGCTTGCATGATGGTACCTTGATGCTCGTCATCAATATCAACCGTCACATTTTCATAGGGCTCATGAATCTCGCCATCTATCTCTTTATATATAACTTCTGGCCTCGATACCGCTAGTTCAAAACCCTCACGACGCATATTCTCTATCAACACGGACAAGTGCAGCTCACCGCGACCGGATACTTTAAATTTCTCTGGGTCGTCAGTGTCTTCTACACGAAGCGCAACATTGTGCAGCAACTCCTTTTGTAAACGGTCCCGAATCTGGCGCGAGGTCAAGTATTTACCTTCCTGACCTGCAAAGGGCGACGTATTAACCTGAAACGTCATGGTGACGGTCGGTTCGTCTACCTTCAAAGGTGGCAATGCGACTACTGCTTCTCGGTCACAAATCGTATCTGAGATAAATAGCTCGTCGATACCCGTAATAGCAACTATATCACCGGCGTTGGCTTCGGCTACTTCAATCCGTTCGAGACCTTTAAAACCGAACACCTTGGCAATACGACCATTTTTAGTATTACTTTCACTATCAATGACCGTGACTTGGGAGTTGGTATTTATAGTACCTTGCTTGATTCGACCAATACCAATAACGCCGAGGTAACTTGAATAATCAAGCTGCGATACTTGCATTTGAAAAGGCTTATCCTTTTCTACTGGTGGCGGCGGTACTTTATCAATGATCGTTTGGAACAAAATATCCATGTTATCGGTAATATTATCGACATCATCTGTGGCAAAACCATTGATAGCAGAGGCGTAAATTACTGGGAAATCAAGTTGCTCATCAGTAGCCCCTAACATATCGAATAAATCAAATGTTTGGTCTAGTACCCAATCCGGTCTAGCGCCTTCTCGGTCAATTTTATTTATAACCACCACCGGTTTTAAATCGTGCTCAAACGCTTTTTGAGTCACAAATCGAGTTTGTGGCATTGGCCCATCAACGGCATCTACCAATAAAATTACCGAGTCGACCATAGAAAGAATACGCTCGACTTCACCGCCAAAATCAGCATGACCGGGAGTATCAACAATATTAATACGGTAATCTTGCCAATTCAGTGCAGTTGGCTTAGCCAGAATCGTGATACCACGCTCTTTTTCAATATCATTGCTATCCATAACGCGCTCGACCAATTCGGCACGTTCATCGAAGGTGCCGGATTGTTGCAATAGTTTGTCTACCAAGGTGGTTTTACCATGGTCAACATGCGCAATAATCGCAATATTACGTAAGTTCAAAGAGAGATTCATGAGTAGCAGAAACGTTGGCCTATAATCTGAGCGCGATTATAGGGTAAAGCTCATTAATTGCTAGGGCTTATAGCGTTTTTTGCGCATTATCAAATTTACATTTAGGCCGTGTTAATTAAGCACATAAGTTAACTAGCAGACTCTGCGGCCTGCTTCGGCAGGCGAATTATAAACTTGCACAAATCTCCTACTTTGTTTTGCATGCCAATGGAGCCTTTGTGCTCTTTAATTAACGCTCTTAAACGCTCTAAATTTAGGCTATTTCCTTCTGCTTTGGCAGAGCTAAAGCCCGGTAAGAAAACCAATCTAGCGGCAGTATCTTGACTTAAACCTTCGGCCACCTCAGATGTGATTAAGTTGTTCTCTAGGGCGTGATCTTTGACTTTATCACCTTGTATTCCCTCGCCATCATCGGCCACGGTAATAGTAAATTCAGTCTCGGATTCTTCAATACCGATAAATACATTTAGGGTTTTATCTTTACGGGCATGCTCACGTTCGCGGGGCGTACGACCACCATGTTTCACAGCATTGCGAATCAGGGATTCAAATATGGTTTTTATGACAATCAGTTTATCGTCTGGCAGCGACTCCTCATCTATGGAAGAACCATGCAGCGTTGCGAGGTGCCCAGTCCGTTCCACTTCTAAACTCAGTACGCCTTGCAATTCTTGTTCAAAACTCAATAATTTATTTTCGGTGCTATCTGCTAAAGCCGATTCCACTGTACTTGATTCCGAATAGTCTTCAGTCTCCTCTTCCAAATCATCATAATCAGACAAATGGCTTGCTTCCTCACCGAGTTCTAAGTATTCACTTGCAACTTGAACAGCCTCATCTAACACAGCAATACGGCGAAGCAATAAAGCAAACACTAGTAGTAGGCCAAGTAACAGAAAAATATTGGCGTAGAAAATAACCTTTCTGTGATCGTCATGTGTCTGAGAGACTTGATTGACCAAGGAATCAAACGTAATTTTTGCGGCGGCGGGCTGATATTCTTTTAGCTGATTTATTGATTCATCTACCAACTTAATGCCTTGAATAACTGGTGGCGACGCTGAAACCAAATTTATAATTTCGGGCGCTTGCATTATAGACAGCGAGTCGCTGTTGCGGAAACGTTCAAGTGTCGCAACCAAGTCAATATTTTGCGATCGACGCATAGGGTCGACAAATCGCTTGGACAGGCCATTAACTTCACTGACAATGCCTGCCTCAGCTATTTGATGGTTATTTAAAGGACCATTTATATAGACGGCAGCAAGAATTAATAGCAATAAGCTAATTGAGGACCAAATATACGTAAACGACGATTTTGAATAATCATTCATTACAGTAGTACTACGACCGAATTTACACCATCACATACTCTTATCAATAATAAACCTATCATTTAGGCTCCTGCACCCATACCCCAACAAATACAATTCAGACTGATTCCAATACGTTTAGACTAAGGTCGAAAACCTAAGTCGCACAACTAGAACGACTTACATCCCAAACAAATTCACAATTCGACTGACTAAAGTCGAGCTCCAAGGGCTTGCCAATGTTACGCACTTAAATTAAGCATAAGTAAGTTACGCAACGAGAACACAATCAACACCGAAGATGTAATTTTCGCATCGCTAACCGATTTCCAACCAATGCTCAAAATCACGAACAGAATAAGTCATCACTCACTTTTTCTTTTGGTGACTATATGTTACGCGGAACCGCAACACAAACTAATTTCTATTTTTGTCGCAATTAATTTCTTCTATTAATAAATTAATTTCAGGTTTGCAACTACCGCATTTTGAGCCGCAAGCGAGCTTAGAGGCAATCTGAGTTTGCGAGGTATATCCTTGTTTATGCGCGGCTTCAATCATCTTGCGAGGTGTTTCGAAACAGGCGCATACCAAATTATCGGCTGGCCCTGACTCTCCACGCAAACTCAGTCCTATATCAATTTTTACGCCTAAGTGGCTTCTAAACTCATTGGCTAGCCATACGCTACTGGGTAGATCCTGTGGCCGTTGTGCCTGATAGCAAAGCGCTAGAGATTGATCGGCTTCACTTAATACGCTACTTTTGAAGCCCGTGATTGGATTGCTGTAATGAGAAGAGGTCAAATCGACTGCGCCCTCATCTGAATGTTGGGAAGCAATTAGCAGTTCATTAAAATCAATCGGTTCCTCAGAAGCAAGCAACGATATATAACCCTCTTTACATTTAAGGCTAGCCCAATAAGAAAATCGGGGTTGCCGCGGCACGCGATTCCGAGTAACCACCTTTGACCAATATCTGGCCGTGAACTTCTCAAGCTTGACGGCCAGATCCTTCGATTCTGGCTGTCCAGAAATTGGGTCTGTACGCATCTCTACCAGATTATTTAATACCCCTTTAATCGAGAACTGATCATTCCAATGAATGGGTGCAAATAGATTGCCTCGAGCTACTGCGTCGCATACTTCGACTCGCAAGATCGCCTCGCCACGCTTATTCGAGAGGACAACAAAATCACCCATAGTGATATCGTAAAATGCGGCATCTACTGGATGCATTTGTACCGAAGCAAGGTCGTCATGAGTAGCCAAGCTAGCCGCACTGCCGGTACGGGTCATGGTGTGCCATTGATCACGTAAACGACCATTATTGAGGTTGAAAACGGCATCTTCCGTTTGTCTGTTTGCTTGTACTACATCTGCTAACGCTTGAGCGTGTTTCGCGGCGGCACCAATAAATTGGGCTTTTCCCGATTTTGTATAGAACCGTCGGTCGGCAAACAATCGTTTAGTGCCAGCCGGTGATGATTCATTCACCGGCCATTGAATTGGCTGCAGAGCATCATATTGTGCCTCACTAAGACTGGATAGACCGCTAATATCAAAACAACGCCTATCGGAATTTGAATTCTCAAAACCCGAGAGCGCAGCATGCTCCAGAAAAATTTCGTAAGCGCTTTGATATTTAAATTGTTCGGTAAATCCTAGTTTGTTAGCAACCTGAGATATCGCCCACCAATCCGGTTTCGCTAACCCTGGACCATCCAAAAATGCCCGTTGACGACTAATGCAGCGTTCCGAGTTGGTCACACTGCCATCTTTCTCACCCCAGCCTAAGGCTGGCAATAATATGTCGGCGTATTGGGTTGAATCATTGTGAGTAATATCGGACACAATAACAGTTTCACATCGCTCTAAGGCAGCGCGCACATAATTACTGTCAGGTAAACTCACCGCAGGATTGGTCGCCATAATCCAAATCACTTTAATTTTGCCTTGATAGACTGCATCAAATAAATCGACCGCTTTAAGACCAGGCCCTCTGGCAATATTGGGTGAATCCCAAAATCGCTGAACCCGCGACGTTTCATCGCTACTAAAATCCATATGGGCGGCGAGCGTTGTCGCCAAGCCCCCTACTTCTCGTCCCCCCATCGCGTTCGGCTGGCCGGTGATCGAAAACGGTCCAGCGCCTGCATAACCAATTTTGCCTGTTGCTAAATGACAGTTAATGATTGCATTGCACTTGTCAGTGCCAGTGGCAGACTGATTGATCCCTTGTGAGTAAAAACTAATGACTTTACTAGTGCTGACAAACAGCTGAAAAAACTCTTTAAGGGCACCAGCACTTAACCCCGTTTCCTTGCTTGTCTTTTGTAAGTCATGGCCTAAAACAGACTTACCAGTAACATCAAAACCTTCGGTATGTTTCTCGACATACTGCGCGTCGACATGATCGTTATTGATCAAATAATTCAACAACCCTTGAAATAAAAATCCGTCGGAGCTTGAGCGTAACTGCAAATGTAAATCGACGAGATTAGAAGTAACTGTCTTACGCGGATCAATCAATACAATTTTAAGCTCGGGGTTCTGTTCTTTTGCAGCGACCATGCGCTGATATAACACAGGGTGCGTCCAAGCCGCATTTGATCCGATCAAAATAATGAGTTCGGCCACATCTAAATCTTCGTAGCAACATGGCACAGCATCAGCGCCAAAAGCGCGCTTATAGGCGGCCACTGCCGAAGCCATACACAATCTCGAATTGGTATCGACATTGGCGGTACCAATAAAACCCTTCATCAATTTATTGGCGACGTAATAGTCTTCGGTAAGCAATTGGCCTGAGAGATAAAACGCAACACTCTCATTACCATAAGTGTTGATACTACTTTGAATTCGTTGTGCAATTGTGCTGGATGCATTATCCCAGCTAGTTTCTTCTCCATTAATTATCGGTGACACAAGGCGCGTTTGATTGGTATTAATGGTTTCAGCTAATGCACTACCCTTACTACAGAGTCTACCGGAATTGGCCGGGTGCGTTGGCGAACCAAACACCAGAGGTAGCTCACTCTGTTTCGCTTCTTCGAACGAAACACTAAGGCCGCAACCTACTCCACAATAAGGACATGTACTTTCAATTTCTGGCATGTTGGATGTCTAAGTTAGATGTAAGTTAGACTAAGCGTTAAATTAATAACTAAATTAGATATGGAGTATCACATCGTTACCATCAATGGAAACTTGATAACACTCAACCGCTATATCATCTTCAATACAATTCCCATTTATCAAACTAAAATGTTGTTTATAAAGTGGCGAAGCAACAACTAACTCGTCATCCAAATCACCAACTATACCTCGCGATAGAACATTTACCTCACCAATCGGATCCCAATTATCAAGTGCAAAAATTTGTTGTTCCGTATCTGGCAGATAAAATAGGGCAATTTGTTTGGACTGACCGTTACTATCAATTCGCACACAGACACCAGAATTAGCAATCAGATCTTGAGTTTTACAAATAATCTTCGCCGACATCATTGACCTACTGCTTTAAGTTTACTGCGCTGCTTTTCTGCTTTGCTAGCGGGTCTAATCTGGCCACGTTCTTCGACAAATAAAACATTTTCGTCTTCGCCATCAGAATTCACGAATTGGCGAAATCGCTTTAATTTCTGTTTGTCATTAATCGCTGTTTTCCATTCGCATTGATAGGTGTTGATAATGTGCTTCATTTGTTTTTCCAAATCGGCACAAATACCTAGGGAATCGTCAATCACCACTGCCTTTAAATAGTCTAAACCACCTTCTAAATTTTCCAGCCAGACTGACGTTCTTTGCAAGCGATCTGCGGTACGCACGTAAAGCATCAATACACGGTCGATATATTTAATCAGCGTCGCTGCATCTAAGTCCGTGGCAAATAAGTCAGCATGTCGCGGCTTCATACCACCGTTACCACACACATATAAGTTCCAGCCATGCTCGGTTGCAATAACACCAACATCCTTACTTTGTGCTTCTGCGCATTCTCGAGTACAGCCCGACACGCCCATTTTCAATTTGTGTGGCATACGCAAACCTTTGTATCGATTTTCAAGATCAATGGCTTGACCAACGCTGTCTTGCACACCGTAGCGACACCAGGTACTGCCCACACAAGACTTAACCGTGCGTAATGCTTTGGCATAAGCATGGCCTGTTTCAAAGCCCGCGTCGATTAAAGCAGCCCAGATATTCGGCAAATCATTGATTCGCGCACCAAATAAATCAACTCGTTGACCGCCAGTAATTTTGCTATACAAGCCATATTCTTTCGCGACCTGCCCCAAAGCGATCAATTGATCCGGCAATATTTCGCCAGCTGGCACCCTCGGTACCACCGAGTAAGTTCCATCTTTTTGCATATTTGCCATGAAGGTATCATTAGTATCTTGCAATGGGACCAAATCTGACTCCAATATATGATCGTTCCATAATGAGGCCATAATTGACGCAACGGCGGGCTTACAAATATCACAACCTTGCCCTGAACCGTGCTCACTAATTAACTGCTCAAATGTGGTTATTTGGGCAGCTTGAGCAATCGTGAATAACTCTTCACGGGTATGCTTAAAATGTTCGCATAGATCAGTATTAACTTCCAAACCACGAGCATCGAGTTCTGAGTCCACCACGTTTTTTAGCAATGCGGCGCAACCGCCACAACCGGTTGCTGCCTTAGTGCAGCCCTTTACATCAGCTACCGTAAGACAACCTGAATCTATCGCATTAACAATATCTCCCTTACTGACGTTATGGCATGAACAGATTGAGGCGGTCATTGGTAAGGCGTCTGCTCCGAGACTGGGAGCGGCTCGATCACCTGCCGGCAAAATTAGATCTTCGGGATTTTCTGGCAGTTCAATTTGATTTAAAAAGTACTGCAGAAGAGTATCGTAGTCACTGCAATCGCCAACCAGAGTAGCACCTAGCACTCGTTTACCATCATTTGAGACATTCAAACGTTTATAGACATCATCTCGTTCATCACTGAAAATAAATGCTCTGGATTCACCGGCTAAGCCTTTAGAGTCTCCGATCGACCCCACATCCACACCTAAGAGCTTCAATTTAGTACTCATATCGGCGCCCGTAAAAGTATGTTTATCATCACTTAATTGGGAAGCGGCGGCTTCAGCCATACGGTAGCCGGGTGCGACCAAGCCATAGATAAAATCACCAAGCACTGCACATTCACCAATAGCAAAAATATTTTCATCGGAAGTTTTGCATTGATAGTCAATTTGTATGCCGCCTCTTTCACCAACTTTTAATCCTGAGTCTCGTGCGAGCTGGTCGTAGGGCCTGATTCCTGCAGAATACACAATCACATCTGTCTCAAGTTCAGTGTCATCGCTAAACTGCATTTTGAGACGATGCTTGTCACCCTTGATGATCTTTTCCGTGGCTTTATTGGTATGCACACTTACGTCTAGCGCTTCAATTTTACGACGTAACATTTGGCTACCGCCGTTATCCAGTTGGACGTTCATTAAATCAGGGGAAAATTCGACAACATGAGCTTCTAAACCAAGATTTTTTAGCGCGTTTGCACACTCCAGTCCAAGCAAACCGCCGCCAACCACAACACCGATTTTTTTACCTTTGGACGATGCTTTAATTTCAGCAAGATCGTCTATAGTTCGATAGCTAAGACAGTGCGCTTGGTCGCCACCCGTGATAGGGGGAACGAACGCGTAGGAACCCGTGGCAAGGACTAGCTTATCGTAGGAAAATTTTTGCCCTCCCTGAGTGCTGACGATTTTGGCATCGCGATCAATGGCTGTTACAAAATCACCGAAGTGCGCTGCCACACCAAGCTCATCATAATAATCACGAGTGGTTAAACCTAACTCTGAAGCTTCTTTACCGTCAAACACCTCAGACAAATGTACACGATCATAGGCTGGTCGAGTCTCTCCACCGATTACGGTTATATCGGCCTCAACATTGCTTGCAGCCAAGGTATTCACATAGTGGTGACCGACCATGCCATTACCAACTACAACTACTTTAAACTTACTCATAAACCACGAATAGCTATCTCGATTATTCTTAATCTAGAGTAAGCAATTGGCATGCCAACTTCATACCTAAACACTCGCTTTGTAACGTGGACGTTATCGTATTAGCGCACCAATCCAGTGCAGTAATTGCGATAGCACCGATCTTTGGCGCACCCTTTTGATACAAGGACCAGACGTGCAAGCGACTGGGTGCGCCAAAGATGGTAATTCCCCTACCCTAACATCTGGGAATTATTGGATTCTTGACTCCAGATGAGTCAAAACGCTGCTAAGAATTTCGGTAAAACTTCAAAACTAATAACTAGAAACTGTAAGTACCCCACAACCAGGCTCGTTGTGTATCTACTCTATTAAAACCTGCGTCACCCGCTGAGTAATCGGCGTATTTAATACCACCAGAAAAACCTTTACCAAATTTTCGAGTATACAAAAGATTAATTTCACTACCTAAATCATCGCTGCCATTTAGATTTTCATCTGAAGAAAAATCATGGTAGACAGCAACCCAGTTACCCCCAAACGCTGTCCCCCATAGGCCAGCATATAAATCTTCCAATCCTTGGCTCGGTGTACCTAGAAATTGATCGCTCCAACCATTGAATTTATGTAAAGTTGCCAATGGTGTAGTGAAACCAGCGAGCCCTTCGTCGCTGCCCAGTAACTCATAGCCTACTTTGGCGGTAATTTTATTAGCCCCACCAACACCAAATGTCAATCCACCTTCCAACTTTAGGTATTCGGTATCAAAAGAATCATTAATTTCTTGCACGGCAAACTCGGCAGCATAACTAAACTTGTTCTCACCAGATGCTCCCGAACCAGTAAAGCTAATTCCATAAGTATCAATTTCATTGCCAGCATCGGTATCTTCTTCTAATAAATACGCGTAACCGACGAATTTACCAAATGAGGTCGTGAACGCACTATTGAGGATTACATCTTCACTTTCAATATCGGCTTCATCAGAAAAAATTCTATTGCGTTGATCGAGATACGACGCATTAATAACAAAGTCTTTTGAAGGTCGATAATTAACACGAATCGCATCAAATGTCTGACGATCCTGACGCCAGCCAACGTGCCCAACAAAGCGATGTCCATCGAGTGTTATAACTTGTCGGCCAATTTTTACAGCCAGCTTTTCGTTGTTGTACTGTATGAGTGCCTGATCTATCTCTAAGCCTTCAGGATCTGCAACTACTGAAAACTGTCCTGGCCGGATACCTACTGGTGGGAAACTGAAATCATCTACCAGCTCGGTAACACCTTCAACTTCAATCACCCCAGAAAAACCTTGGGCACTAGGCGTTTTGTAACCTAACCTTGTTCGCAAGGTAACTGCATCGGCATCTTCCAAAACATTATCTTGATCTACGCCTTCATAACGCAAGCGAATATCTCCATAGAATTTACCCTTATTGGGTTTATCCTCTGCTAATGCCTGGCTCGCCAGCGAGAGTATCAAGACTAACCCGACCGCGGTTTTAGTAAAAACTTTAACGCTAATATTCTTTTTAAAAAAGTACATAAAATAGCCTTTCTAATTTTGGACAATAATCTCTTCACCATCTTCACCATTTGTCCATTAATGAAAACGATGGCCCGCCGTTGAGCTCTCATATGATCTATCTGACGCTTGGTAAAACTAATGGTTATTTAAACCAATAATTTTTATACAAGCCGTTCCGAAGCTTTAGCTTCAGATGATTCTTTAGATTCAATCGTACTAATTATTGACTGCGCTGCCTTTTTGCTTTTTGCCGAATCAAAATCAACAACGCCCTTTTTTTCGTATAGAAATGACAGCACTTGTTGACGGTAATAATTGAATTGATCACTCTTGGATAACGCTATTCTTTCGCGCGGTCGTTCCAATTCTATCTTTAGTATTTCACCGACTCTGGCAGCCGGCCCGTTTGACATCATGATGATCTCATCCGACATCAATACAGCTTCATCAATGTCGTGGGTAATTAGCAACACTGTAGTGTTTAGTTCTTTCTGTATTTCCATCACGGAATCTTGCAAATTGGCGCGAGTTAAGGCATCCAATGCACCAAATGGCTCATCCATCAGCATCACTTTAGGTTGCATCGCCAAACAACGAGCAATACCAACGCGCTGCTTCATACCTCCAGAAATTTCATGCGGCATCTTACCCATAGAATCGAGCATTTTTACCAACTCAAGGTTGTGCTCTACCCATTCACGCATTTCGTTTTTGGACTTCTTCCCCTTGAATAGCTGCTCTACTCCGAGCGCAACATTTTGATAGACGCTTAACCACGGCATCAAGGCATGACTCTGAAACACTACGGCTCTATCTGGGCCGGGATCATTGACTTCTTTGCCATCCAAAATCACCCCGCCTGAAGTAGCTTGATACAGCCCAGCGACAATATTAAGAACGGTTGATTTACCGCATCCAGAGTGGCCGATAATTGAAACAAATTGGCCTTCATCAACATGAAAATCCACATCTTTAAGCGCGGTGTAGGGTCCGTTCTCAGTAGGAAAGTCGATACCTACTTTAGAAATTTGCAAATAGTTATTCATAATCTTTTACCCGTAATTTACCGTTAAATATTTATCGTAATACGGCTTGTTTATCCCAGCTCACGGTTCGTTGCAGCCAGAGAATAAGGCGGTCGAGTGCGTAACCAATTAGACCAATTACAACTACCGCTACCATGATTCGAGCCAAAGAATTTGATGAGCCATTTTGAAACTCATCCCACACAAATTTACCTAAACCAGGGTTTTGCGAGAGCATTTCTGCCGCAATCAACACCATCCATCCGGTTGCTAGAGATAGGCGCAAACCAGTAAAAATCATTGGCACTGATGCCGGTAAGACAATTCGTCGCAAGTGCGTGGAGGCCGATAGCTTTATTACACGACTAACATTGACAATGTCCTTATCAATATTGGCCACTCCTACAGCGGTGTTTATCAGTGTAGGCCATATACAACAAAGCGCCACTGTAAACGCCGAGGTTAAAAATGATTTCTCAAAAAACGGATCTTCACTCACGTACACAGCGCTGACGATCATGGTAATCAAGGGCAACCATGCAAGTGGCGAAACTGGTTTAAAGACTTGAATCAATGGATTCATTGCCTTATAAAAACCATTACTCAAACCGCATAAAATACCAACGGGGATTGCCACGATGGAGGCAATAATAAAACCGGCCATTACCGTTTTTAAACTCGTTAATATTTGGTCAAAGAAGGTTTCTTTGCCAGTGTATTTACGATGTTTGAGTACGGCTTCAGGGTTTTTAGCTAGTTTTTTAGCGTGTCGTTTATCTTGACGATCATAAAAAACAGCGGCTTTATCCCGCTCCGCATTATGTTCCTCAAGTAGTACTTTCGACTGCGCAAACACTTGTTCTGGCCCTGGAAACTTACCCAACGAAGTGTCGATTTTTGAAGCAGCAAGGCTCCAGACCATTAGAAAGCCAATAAGCCCCAAAAAAGGAAAAATAAAATTTTTAAGATCAAATGAAAACAGTGTTTTCATTAATGATTGCAAGCTTTTCTCCAGCCGATTTTGCTCATAGTTGCTGTCGACATTGCTAGCAGATAAACTCATAATATAATCCTACTTTGGGGCTTCAACATGTTCAGTTCGATTTGAAAATCTCTATCAAAGAGTCTCTTCTTTCAAACCGATAGCGAATTTCTTAAGATATTCATTGGGCTTCGTACCATCGTAAGATATGCCGTCGATAAACTCGGTTTGTTCCGGTTTAAAACCAGTTTCCGTCGCAAAGTTCGGAAATTCCTCAGCCGTAAATAGACCATCAGCTATTAGTTCTTGCGCGGCAATCGCATAAATCTCTGGCTTATACACTTCAGCTGCTATTTTCTTGAACCAAGCATCGGATTTGGCTTCTGAAATTTGCCCCCAGCGACGCATCTGAGTTAAATACCAAATCGCATCCGAGTAATACGGGTACGTAGCGTTATAGCGAAAGAACACATTGAAATCAGGAACGGATCTCTTGTCGCCTTTTTCGTATTCAAAGGTACCGGTCATAGAGTTAGCAATGACTTCATAGTCAGCACCAACGTAGTTGGATTGCGCCAGGATCTTGGCGGCCGCCTCTCTATTAGCGTTATCGTTTTCATCTAACCAGCGAGCAGCTCGGATTAATGCTTTTACGATACGAGCCGTGGTGTTTGGATATTTTTCTGTGAACTCTTTAGTCATTCCGAAAACTTTCTCTGGGTTATCCTTCCAGATTTCATAATCCGTAATAACGGGCACACCAATTCCTTTAAAGACGGCCTGTTGATTCCACGGTTCACCAACGCAATATCCGTAAATAGTGCCGGCCTCTAAGGTGGCTGGCATTTGTGGAGGTGGTGTGACTGATAACAGTGCTTGAGCATCAATGGTGCCAGCGGTATCGCCTTTGTGTGGCGCATAGTAACCAGGATGAATGCCGCCAGAAGCCAACCAGTAACGTAACTCATAATTGTGCGTGGATACTGGAAATACCATACCCATTTTAAAAGCTTTGCCTTCTTCGATGAATCCATCCACTACCGGCTTAAGATATTCAGCCTTGATCGGATGCACTGGTTTACCGTTTTCAATCGGCACAAATTCTTTCATCTGTTCCCAGATATCATTTGAAACGGTAATGCCGTTGCCATTCAAATCCATTGAAAAAGGCGTCACGATATGTGATTTAGTACCGTAACCGATGGTAGCTGCTAATGGTTGGCCAGCCAACATATGAGCACCGTCCAATGTGCCATCTATCACACCATCTAATAACACTTTCCAATTAGCTTGCGCGATGACACTAACAAACAATCCTTCGTCTTCGAAATAGCCATTTTCGTAGGCAATCGCGATTGGCGCCATATCAGTCAACTTGATAAATCCAAATTTGAGCTCGTCTTTTTCTGGTTCACCCAATTCAGCGTTGACCGAACCTGAATACAACATGGCACCGATTAGGGAAATGGCGATATATTTAAAAATTTTAAAACTACTATGATTGAAACTACTTATGTTAGAAGAATCGTACTTACGAATCATTAGGCTACCTCGAATATTAAAATCATCATCTAAACTGACGCACATTGAGATATACGCGCAGTAATAGACACCATTAAAAAATTGTTCATATTTGAACAAGAGCAAGTAGCGTGCCAACTTGAAATAGGTTCGATGATTTTCCCTGTAAACCCTCGTCACACGTAGACTTAACATCAATGATTCGTATTGATTTTAGTCTGTTATCTTGGCAAATCAGGGGAACGTTTAGTGCATTAATTCAGTGCATTGCACTCTAAAGAAACAACTCAGCTTTGAATAAATTGATTTGAAATTTGAATAGAGCTCGCAACAACGAAATCGGTGGATAATTCCGTTGAGCCTATTGGAAACTTCCTTTTTAATAGGGCTCTCGATCAGTGGGCCATAATTAGTAACTTATGAAAGAGCGGCGTACCTCATGAAAGTGCGGCGCACATGGGGTTTAAAAGATCGCCTTGATATTACTAAATAGAGATTATTTCAACCTTTTACATATTTGAGAAGAAGCGTGCCTCGCCAGGGAATGGAACGTTTGGGTGCTGATAAAGAACAAAGCAAATGGTTCAGTAGCCTTTTAATGTAAAAACCACACGGGCTCTTTTGCTTATCGAGACCCGCGTGATTTCTATTCTTAATAATGAATAAGCGGTGTTAGACGCGCGAACAAATGCGCCCTGCCTAAGGTTCAGATCAATACTCAGATCAATACTTAAATTACCACTTAGATGCTTTCAGCAAGGCGCTATGAGCCAGGCACTAACACCGTGTCGATCACATGGATAATGCCGTTACTTGTCATGATATCCGTTTGAACAACTTTAGAGTCATTGACCATTACGCCGTTCTCAGTTGAGATTTCCACATCAGAACCTTGCACCGTCGTTGCGGACTTAAGGTTCACAACGTCTGCGGCCGGCACTTTACCTGCTACAACATGGTATGTGAGGATAGAAGTCAAAAGCTCCTTATCAGCCAAAATCGCATTAAGTTGGTCGGCTGGTATTTTTGCAAAAGCGTCGTCGGTTGGAGCAAAGACGGTAAACGGACCGTCTCCTTTAAGGGTGTCGATTAGGCCTGCCTCAGTCAGTGCTGTTGCCAAAGTATTGAATGATCCAGCGGCAACTGCCGTATCCACAATATCTTTTTGTTCCGCATCAGAAGGACTAGCTCCTTCTTTATCACCATGGTGAGCCGCAAAAGCGGTAATACTAAATAACAACGCAACAACAAAAGAAAGCAATACACTATTAGTTAATCGTAAATTGTTCATGAATAAACTCCATAAATAAGAGAAAGTAGTTTTGGGAACGGCAAGATATCAACTAATGAGTCTGACAAATGTGTATTAGCAATTAATAAAATGACAATGAGTTGAAAACAGTCATCACAGGCGTGAGGCAAACTTCACATTAGCCATATTAATGGCCTCTGTCAGATCTAAAAGGGAAGTTCGCTGCCGTCCCAGTTAAAAAAACATCCATTACTTGCAGCGCTCAATGATTGCGCAACGGTTACAATTCTAGCGGCACTCTCCTCAGGAGAATAGTATTTGTCTTTACTTACTCTACTCGCAAATGGCTTAGACAGTGGACCAATGGTCGTGCCCGGGTGCATTGAAACCAAAACTGCATTTTTATTCACTCTTCCTATTTCAATAGCCGTCGTTTTTACTAGCATATTTAGTGCTGCTTTCGAGCTTCGATAGCCATACCAGCCACCTAATCGATTGTCTTCAATACTCCCCACCATAGCACTGAGTACAACGAAACAACTGGTGGCTGATTCTTCTCCCTGGCGTTTTAGCAAAGGCGTAAAATATTTGAGGCAAAGGCCCGGTAGCACGGCATTGATTCGATAGTATTCGAGTAATTTTTCCGCATCGAGTTGATTAATTCGCTTCTCGGGAGACAATAAATCGTTATGCAATACACCAACACAACAAATAATCAGATCAAAAGTGCCATGTTCGCTCAAGCGTTCAGCGTGGGCAAACAACGCCGCTTCGCTGTAGTCACAGTTAAGTCGCGAGAGCTCACTCACTTGATAATCGCCTTTTAATTGCTCCACTAAAGCGCAGCCAATTGTGCCTTGGCTACCAATAACGAGTGCATTTTTCTTACTCAAAGCTTTAGAAATTGAAGTTTGAATTTTGGAGGCTAGAGATTAGAGATCAAAGTTTGAAAGGTTTAAGAATTACAGGCTAAAAATCTCGCAGGCGCTAAGACTAACCCAGCAATACATTCAATCAGTAATTTTTAGGGAATCAATCCTAGAGGCGAGCTCTTGTGCTTCAGTTGTTAACTGTGAGTAGGTTCGAATATCCCCGTTCCTTCGTGCCAGCACCGCCTTTTTTAATAAATCTTCATACTGCTTATTAAGCTTTGCTGACGGGTCTTTTTTTAGAAAAGAAAACATACAAACTCCCTATAAAATTCTATCAAACTAACAATATTATGGCCAACCAATTAATGACTAGGTTGGCTTTGCTACATAGGCAGCACACCACCCTTCGGCTGCAACTTGCTTGCCAGGGAAAACAGCGCATTCGCCCCAAGCTTCGTCTGCAACGACATAAAGGCTGCAACCGCTGCACTTCTGAGTTTCTTGATGATTCGGGTATAAACCTGAGTCAACGTTGCTACTTTTCTCTTTGTAACCTAATGAAATTGCAACAGGATCATCTTCGGGTAATTTTGGATTTGCATTAGACACATCACTTTGGTCTTCTTGTGCACCGACTACTAACGGGATTACAGTCAAAGAACTTGCTGTGATTTTTACAAAACTGCGACGGCTTAAACTTTTGATACTCATAATCGTTCCTAAATTACTTTCAACTAAAGCTTATCAAAGCATGTGTCTACATTTCGTAGCCAAAACCAATTTGAGAAAACTTCATTAGCGAGACTTACACTGATGAAACTTAGCAAAGACAGGTCCATACATCCTTTTTTCTGCAAAGGAGAGTCTATAATACCTTTAATTTAGTTGCTCTTTAGTTGCTCGATGGAGAGCCTGAACGAAGGTTCCTTGGTCAATAACCGATAGGTGTTACTTCAAGCGCTAATTAAAAGTGGAATAACCCATTGCTGGAACATAAACTAAGCAGGCTTTGTTACGTATGCAGCACACCAACCTTTTGCAGAAACTTGTTTGTCGGGGAATACAGCGCAATCTCCCCACGGCTCAGCTGTACCTACATACAAACTGCAACCACCGCAAATCTGCGTCTCTTTATGATTTGGATATTTCCCAGAATCCACATTAGAGCTCATTTCCCTATAGCCCAACGCGATTGCTGCGGTGTCATCTTCCGCCAATTTTCGACCTGCATTCGCCTTAGTAGCAACGACAGGAATACCCGCGAAGGAACCAGCTGCGAACTTCACAAAACTACGACGATTTAATTTTTTAATACCCACGTTTACTCTCCCAGCTTCTGCATCTCCAACAATATTATCAATAGTGATGTCGATATCCGATCATCATTTAATTGACAAAAATACAATAATTAGTGTTTTTTTATAGTAAATTATGCAGTAGAAACTACATGGTAAGCCGCGACTCTCTCTTAAACCCGCGCATGTATGCATCTACCTCGATGGCGCTATTATCCCTATAATTTGTCGTTCACCAACTATTGGTGGAGCGATTTGACGTAGCTTTACACTGTTTATTAGATAACGCGTCTACAATACAAGCCGCGACTCAAATTTGACTTACAATCGCCTAAAAATGCCTCAGTTTTTTGATCAAAGTTCGGCAGACGTTAAAAATTGAAACAGAGAAACACCATAATTCAGCAGTATTACATCAAATTTAAACTATATAATTTAGTTTAAAAATATCTTTTATCATATTGATTTAAATCATTTTTAAAGAAAATAAAAATGGTGCCCGGGGCCGCACCAATATAACAACCCTA
>CAZJWW010000036.1:0-19384 GCA_964549895.1 uncultured Gammaproteobacteria bacterium | reverse complement strand
GCAATGTCAACGGTGATCGAATGGAGCGAATTGTTCAGGCTCACGCAAAAGCAGAAGGCTTGGAACCAGAGCAAGTAAGGCACAGTTATGCGATTGGTACGTCTATGCAGTGCCATGTTGATCCTGAAGAAATTTCGAACTTGATTTGCTTTTTATGTTCCGAGCATGGAAAACATATCTCAGGCCAAATCATAGGCGTTGATGGGTTTACGGAAACTTTATATCCACGCGCTTAGACTGCATCATCTCGCACTCAATGAAATGAGTTTGAACGGCTAAATAAGATTTAGTCTTCATCCGATCGCTTAAATCCCAAATGCGCTATATCCGGCGGGAAAAACATGGCCCAGTTCCATTCAAGGAATAAGCGCACTTTGCGCGCTATGGTGGGTACTTTTAGTAGATAGACACCGCGCCACATCATAAAGCCGATTAAGCCCGAAAACCGCATGCCGAAAACGTCGGCAACGGCTTTATTGTGACCAATCGAGGCCAACATGCCTTGTGGCTGATAGGAAAATGCTTGAGTTTGTTTGCCCTTTAGTTTGGCAACTATATTCTTTGCCAATACTTTAGCTTGACGATTGGCAAACTGAGCGGTAGCGGGGCAGAGCTCATTGGAGTGAGCATTGGGTATTAATGCGCAATCGCCGACCGTCCATATACCATCAAGGCCATCTAATTTGGTTTTAACCGACATGTCTGGCTGGGCGACTATTTTGCCGCGCTCAGTAGGCAATACCGGGTCATCAATAAATCCGTGCGCTACGGTGCCAATGGTGCAAATAATGGTAGCGCCTGTTATCTCCTCACCGGTCTTCAGAATAACTTTTTCTTCTTCGATGGTTTGTGCGCGCTCCTGCAAACGAACATCAATATCACGTTTTAGAAAATTCTTAAGAGTGATTTCACCCAACTTTGCTGATAACTCTGGTAGTAAACGGTCAGTGCCATGCACTACGATAATACGACAATCATCTCGATCCACGTTTTTGTAATAACGCTCGGCTGATTTTAAAAAGTCTTCTAATTCGCCGGCAGTCTCAACGCCACTGAACCCTCCGCCAAGCACAATAAACGTGGTGAGTTGCTTACGCCGTTCTGGGTCTGGGTGAATAGTGGCTTGCTCCAAGCGTTCAACAATCTGGTTGCGAATCTTAAGCGCATCACCGACCGTTTTAAGTGGCAATGCATGTTCTTTTAAGCCAGGCATCATACTGGTGTTGGCTTGCACTCCTGCCGACAATACCAATTGATCAAATTCTAAACTGGCCTTTCTATCATTGTGATAGTGAACGGTTTTGGATTGATAGTCGATTTTATCCACCGTTACCATGCGGATACGGGTTCGTTTTAACATTAAGCGATAGGGCGCTTGTACATGTCCGGGCAATATCGATGCACCAATAACTTCTGGCAGTAGGGGATTGTAAGTAATGAAATTAGTCTTACTAAGAAGATATATATCCCATTCTTCAGGCATGGTTTTTTCTAGCTTACGGGCGAGAGTCACGCCAGCGAAGCCGCCACCAATAATGACTAATTTTTTTTGTTGTTCTTGCCGTTCTTTTTGCATAGATCAGAAACAAGCACCCGTTGATGCTTTTTAGTTTTTAGTTTTTAGGTTATTCGATTGGTCCGCTGTTTATATAACACAATTCCGCGACGTTATTTTGAGTTTAGAAGCACTCATATTGAAGCCCTATCAAGGGGCCGGATTTGAAGATTCGGTTTGACTAACTAGCTAACTAGGAAATTACGCAATCTGTTTGCCATCCTTATGTTCAATGGCAATGACGGTAGATCTGGGTAGACTATCGCCGCCATCTGGAAAATGAGATTTACTCCCTCTGGCGCCAGGATGTTGAATTCCTACAAACAAGGTTTTGCGGTCTTGTGACCAAGTGATACCCGTGGCTTCTGACCCTCGTGGCCCTACCATGAAACGTTTAATATCGCCAGTTTCGGTATCAGCGACCAGCATTTGATTATTACCCATGCCTTGGAATTGGCCATTGTTAGAAAAATTACCATCGGTTTGAATCCACAAGCGTCCTTGGGTGTCATACTTTAGGCCGTCGGGAGAGTTAAACATATTTTCAATGTTCACATTGTCTGAGCCTGCATGCTCACCTTTGTGTAAAAGCGGATTACCGGCTAATACAAATAAATCCCAGTTGAATTCTGTCGAAGCGTGATCATCAGCGTCGGGTTGCCAGCGAACAATTTGCCCATATAAATTATTTTCTCTGGGGTTGGGTCCATTCAGCGGCGTCTTATCACCGCCGTCATTTGGTTTGGAGTTGCGGTTTTTATTGTTGGTTAAAGCGCAACAAACTTCAGCCTTGTCAGGGTGAGCTGCAACCCATTCTGGGCGATCCATGGTAGTGGCACCAACAAAGCTAGCCGCTATTCGTGTTTTTATGCAAATCTCGGCTTGTGATTCGAAACCATTTTCTGCGATTAGGCCATTTTTACCGTGTGTCAATTCAATCCATTTACCTCGCCCGCTAAGTTTCTCGTCGGCCTCTCCGAACTTTGCAACGTATAAGGTGCCGTGGTCAAGCAAGTGTCGATTGGCGTCTTTGTCGCTCTTATTGAATTTTTCGCTGGTCACAAACTTGTACAAAAACTCACCTCTAGCATCGTCGCCCATGTATACGACGATATAGCCTTCTTTGCTAATAGTCACTTCGGCATTTTCATGCATGAATCGCCCTAAGGCGGTTCTTTTAATTGGTGTGCTAAATGGTTTGCTAGGATCTATTTCCACAACATAACCCATGCGGTTCGGCTCATTGGGCTCGGTGGCTATATCAAAACGCTCATCAAATTTATAAAAATCGATACCGCCATTATTCGCACCAATGCGGTAGCGTTTTTGCATAGCATTTGGTTTGTACTTTTTCGAAGAGCTATCAAAAGACATGTTGAAATTTTCTTCACAGGTAAGGTATGTGCCCCAAGGAGTCTCACCATTTCCGCAATTAGACCACGTACCGCGACTCTGAGTGCCAAGCGGGTCTGCGCTGGTGCGCATATATAGATGCCCCCGAGCAGGACCTCTGATTTCCATCGGCGTATCCATGGTGATACGTCTATTTAATTCGCCATCGAGTGCTGGCTGCCAACCGTCCTCGGTTCTTGTAAGCTCCACAATAGATACTCCAAAAGCGGCTTTGATTGCATCTAAGTCATCTTGCCCCTTTAATCCTTGGGGAAACATTTTATCTACGTTTACGTATTCATTGTTAACCACTAAAAGAGTTTTTCCATCAACATCAAAAATCGTCATACCATCATTATTGTCACCGAAACGACGATTTTGATCAGCGGCTCTGTTGTTTTCATCAAACGGATTGACATCAGCAAAAATTGGATCACCCCAACTTACCACCGGATACCAGCGATACTCATCTGACAAAGTTATATCGTCGTCAGAATTAGTTGGAATAATGTCACTACTAGCTGCTTTAATATTATCCGATCCACAACCCTCAAGTAACAGAGTATTGCCTAATACAAAAGCAGTGAGTCCAAAGCGTGCGCCGCTTTGCATAAAAGTTCGTCTGCTAAGTCCTTTGCAAACAAGTTTTTGAAAGTCGGTCGGAGATTGATATTGCATAGTTTTCGCTCAGTTAATGATTGTCTACAGTACGACCTTAACCTTTAATTGTAAAACTCATAATACAATTAGGCCTTGATCGGTATGTCCTTGCCTAAGAAACATCCAATTACATTGGTATAACGAGTCGTCAATTCTTGTCGCTATTTAGCGCGCATTGAAAACGTTTTTCTAACTTAGCTTGTTGCTTTAATTCTGCGCCAGGTAAACATAGCCATGATAATTTTAATTCCTTTATCATTGCGTGTTTGTCTTGCGAGGTCTGTCCAAGCCCTTTAGATTTCAATCGTTCTAATTGCACTTGCATGCGCTGTGCTTTGGCCTCACTAGGGCTTTCCACGTCGAGTAAAATTTCTAAGTCAAGGCATAAACTTTCTCTTGCATTCTGAGCATCATTTCGAGCTTGTTCAGTTGTACCTTGTTTCGCTGCGCTGAGACGTTCAGCAAAACGTTTATTTAGCGCGTTATCATTTAATTCAATTTCCTCAATGGCTTTTGTTAGGCGATCAATATCTTCATCTGAACTGGCGTTTTCCAGTTCGTAGCACAGCGTGGCTTTATCTCTCAAAGCCTGCATTGCCTGATCGCGCACCTGCTTTTTAATTCGTGTTCTGGTCTTACTAAAAGCATCGCAGGCACGTTTAAAGTCCTTACTAAGGCCTATGGTTAGTTTTTCTGGCAGGTTCTTGGGTAAGGGCGGCAGCGCTTTGTAATCGGCTTGCAGTTGATCAAACTCGGTGTCTGCTTGGGCTAAATCTGTAGCCGTTTTAGACAAAGCGCGTACCTTGCGAGTAACGTCTCTATAAACCTCTAACTGCGAGTCTTCTTCAGCACGCTTGGCTTTTCGTTCACCTTGCAACTTTTCATAAATAGCATCCGTGGCGGTTTTAAATTGTTTCCATGCTTTTTGATCCTGCTTACGGCGCGTGATACCGATTTTTTTCCAACGCGATTGAAACAGTTGTAATTTACCGAATGTATCTTCAGTGGGCTCCTTTTCCAACAACGCCTGAGCTTGTTCAATCAAGGTTTTCTTAAGCGCTAAATTTTCGTCGTAGACCACATCAAGTTTGGCATATATGCCCGATTTAAATTTTGCTAGACGGTCCCATTGTTGTTGACCTGCTGCGCGTTCAACGTCTTTAATTTTTTGCCACTCTCTAGAGATTTTTTGTAGCGTAGATTCAACCGTTTTATAATCAGGTGTTTCCTCCCAATCTGTTTTTTCTAACAGATCTTGCATCGCTGTTACTAAAGGCTCACGTTTTTCAAGATTTTTAGCCCGCGTTAAATGGCGTTGCTCGAAAAAGCGGGCGCACGGTTCATAAGCTTTGTCAGCTGCGGTTTTGAATCGATCCCAATGCTTGTCAGCACTGTCAGAATGGCCAAGTGCCTTCCAGCGTTTTTGCAATTTAGCAATTTTTCCCGCTAATGCATCAGGGTGTGTCTTATCATTTTTATTGGCCAGTATTTCCATCTCATCGCACAACTCTAGATATTTAGGTTCGGTGGCAAAATCTTTCCAATCTCCCATTTTACTAAGTGCTTCCTCAGCTGCCTTCAGTCGATCATCTAAGATCGTTTTGTCTTTGCCCACGTAATGTGTCGAGGCTTTGCTTATAGCGGCATACTCGCGCTTGGCTTGTTGCAAGCTACCGCGCTTGGTACTACCCAGTAAGCGGTTGATGCGTTTGTGTAATTTATCAAGTTTGTTTGAGTAATCCTTTTTATCGTTTGCCGACGCTTGTTTAAGTTCATCAAGTTTTAACGTTGCCTCGGATTGAGCCGTTAGTGACGGTAACTCAGAGGGCCAAGTAACTTGTTTTATAGCGTCGCCTATTTGTTTAATCGAATCGCCAGTTGGGTTACTTGAAACATCGCTGACGATATTGCCAAGAGGTAAAATAGACGTTAATGCCGATTGATACATTCTAAATTTTTTAGCCACATAAGCTGACGCCGTGACGTCACTATTTAATTTGGCCCAATCTTGTGTGGCGGTACCCAATAGCACTTTTGTATCTGGTGTTTGCTCGTTTAGTAACTGCCACGATAACGGCGCGAGCTTAAGGCAGTGTTCGTTAAGGTCATTGCACAAGGATTCTTGAGATTCTACTGTTGTTTGCAGAAATAACATTTGTTTAATGTGGTTCTCTGCCTTGCCACTGGCTTTATTAAACCGATCAGTCACATCTTTTGCGGGTGTGAAATTTAAAGCTTCCCAACGCTGGCTCCATATATTGAATTTTGCATTAAACTCAGTGTCCCATTCGTGGCTTGCCAGGACTTCCATTTTCTCACAAATGGTTGCGGCTTCATTTTGATTTTCTTGTGCTTGGCGTTCTTTCGAATGGTGATCATCGAGCTTAGTGCGGATTATTTTTTCAGCACGCTTATCCTTGCCTTTGATTTGTTTGCGAGCTAGTTCTAGAGCATCAATGTTCGATAACTGTTCGGCAATATAATATCTAGTTTCACTGTATTCGATTTTATCCAGCAACTCGGCTTGCTCCGTTTGATTCAAGCTGTCGAGAAGTTTGTGGCGTAACTCCTCAAAAGGACAGTGCGCGGCAATTGGGAGGTTAAGCTCTTTATTAGCACTTATTAAGAGGCTAAATTCATCCTCAGTCAATTTACTTTTGGGGCCAATCAGATAGTTGAAAACAGATTCTGCATGCTGACAAGTGGCTTGATCATTATGAGTTTGACTGATTTCCCAGACGAGCTCGGGGCTAGTTAGTTTACTGAGTGCGGCTTGGCGAATATCCAGTTCGGGATCAGTGCTCACCAGATCACGCAAAATAGTGTGTTCGGCTTCTTCTTGTGGATTTAGTTTCTGCACAGCTTGCAGACGTTTTTCCACAGATTCGTTTTGCCAAGCTGGTGTTAGTAAACCCTTTAACATCTAATTACTTCCAAACTCAAATTCATATTGATATCAGGCTGTATATTCTAAGGTAATTACATAAAAAAACAGCAAGACTTCACGCCATTATAGACATCTGTAATCTTAATTTTTGTAGCTCAAAAGGATCTATAAAAAGCTATGCCGATTTATGGCAGATTTAGATAAAATATTTGCAATAAATAATGGACAAAACGGTCATTAACTATAATGCTGCAAATGTGCACCGAACGTTTAATAGACTGCTTTAAAGAGCAGTAGTCATAAATCAGAATAAAGTATGTTTAAGAGAGTTTTTCTAAGTTTTGCTGCGGCAATACTCATTATCGCTTTGGCGGGTTTCGCTTATTGGCAGTTTAATAAATCTCCCCAGGTTTTCGAGCCTAGTTTGGCGGGTTTATATAATACCGAGCCACGGATAGCCGACCAAAATTCAATACGTCAGACTCAGCAGGGCCAAGTAATTGGTTTTTCGGATTCATACAATACCTATGCTTGGCTAGGTATACCTTATGCGGCTGCGCCAGTCGGTGATTTGCGCTGGCGAGCACCGCAAGCTGCACTCGCTTGGCCTGGGCTGCGTGAAGCCGTTGACTACGGTTCACCCTGTGTGCAGTTTTGGGGCATATTGACAGGGCGCGATGGTGAACGTGGTGAATTATTAGGGGATGAAGACTGTCTATCTCTTAATATTTGGTCGCCACAGGACTCCAGTCAGGGTATTCAATCGGATATTAAAGGCAGCGCAGAAAAATTACCGGTGATGTTTTGGATTCATGGCGGTGGCAATGATTCTGGCACGTCTGAAATTTATCAAGCGCACAATCTGGCCGGTAACAATAAAATGGTGGTGGTCACGCTTAATTATCGTCTCGGCTTTCTAGGTTGGTTTAGTCATGATGCAATTCGTGCAACGGCTGCCAGCTCTGCGGACGCGTCGGGTAACTTTGGTACATTAGATATTATCCAAGCATTGAAATGGGTGCAGGAAAATATCAGTCAATTTGGAGGCGACCCAGATAATGTCACAATTTTTGGTGAATCAGCAGGTGGTCGTAATGTTTATTCCTTGATCGCTTCACCACTGGCCAATGGCTTATTTCATAAAGCCATTTCCCAGAGCGGAACGGTAGATACCACCTTGTTAACGCTGGCTGAAGAATTTGATGATAATAAATTAAAAGAAGAAGTATCTGGATTAAGAAATAGTTCTAAAGGATTGATTTCATTAGTTTTAAAAGATATATATCCTGATGACAGTCAAGTGCAAATTCGTGCTCGTATTGGGGCGTATTCCAACACTGAACTGCTTGAATTATTGCGAAAATTTGATGCAAAGCGACTGATGAAATTAGCCTCTGATGCTGGCAATGCGCCCGGTTATATTCGCGTGGCGCGCGTATTACGAGATGGTTACGTGATACCTAATGAATCATTGCTTAATTTGTTTCAAGATCCGAACAAATACAATGCTGTGCCAATGATGGTGGGCACCAATCGCGACGAACAAAAAGCGTTTATGGCACGTAACCCTGACTACGTTGATCACTTATTTGGTGTTCTACCAAGAATAAAAAATCCAGCGTTGTACAATCGTGTCAACGATTACGTATCTTTAAACTGGAAAGCAGGAGTGCTGGATGAACCGGCAAAGATCATCAGCCAGACTGAGGCTCCCGCATTTTATGGTTACCGCTTTGACTGGGATGAATCGCCATCTAATTGGCTGGCTGATTTGCCGGCATTGGTGGGCGCAGCGCATGGTTTTGAAGTAGGCTTCGTATTTGGCGATTTTAGCGGTGGAATTCCACTCGATATTATGTACGACAAAAAAAATGCTCAAGGCAGAAAAGATTTGTCACTAACTATGATGGATTATTGGGCCGCATTTGCCTACCACGGTAATCCCGGTAGAGGTCTAAGTAGGCAGCAAAATTTGTGGCAGCCATGGCGTGCTGAGGGTGAGAACGTGATGATTTTGGATACGCCTGCTGGGGGTGGCTCACGTATGATTGAAATACGTAATAATGTGGCGGATATTAAGGCTCAGCTAGCAAATGATGACGTTATAACCGATCAACGTAAACGCTGTGAGGCCTTTGCAACCTTGTTTTTACACGGTTATCAAACCAGTGATTTTTGGAATGCTCAAGAGTATTCAGCTCTGGGTTGTGACGCCTATCCGGTAGGAGAGTTTAGAGCGAGTTAATAATTTTCGCTAGAAGCTTATTTATGTTCCGTAGGATCTACGGGCCCAGCAAACTCCTTAACCGCTCGCAACAATTGTCGACAGGTAACTTGACCGACTAATTTGCCGTCGTCATCCAATACCGGACGTCGCCGATGTTTTTGTTCAAGCATATCTTTGGCAACATCAACGATACTATCGTATAGGCCGACTGTTATGACTTCACGGGTCATATGTTCTTCTACATTGCCGGCACTAGGTGATTCATTATAAACCGCACTCAGAATTGCTTTTAAACAGTCCAATTCAGACAAAACACCAATTAGCACATTGTGTTCGTCCACGACACAAATTCCAGAAACTTTATAAACTAAAATTTTATGGATTGCTTCAAAGACATCCTCACTACCCTTCATTTTGACGGGGTCGTGCAACATGTAGTCTTTTAATTCAACTGAACGTAACATTGTTCATTCCTCGCAGTGATTGTTTAAATCTTTATTCATATTCCTGGCGAATTTGAAGATGATATTAAAGGTAAAAGTGATATAAGAATCCACCGTGGCCTTAAAGAATAATCCCCGATAAGTATGCAATAAACGATTGTGGAAAAATACCTAGGTATAACATGCCAGCAATTAATACCCATACCACCGGTACCGCGACCGGTGACATTCTCTGATTGATACTAATATCGATGCTCTCCGGCGCTTTAGCGGTCATACTAAACACAACTCGTAAATAGTAGTAGATTCCAATACCACTGCCGATGACCAATGCTGCCAACAGCACCCAAAGCTCCGCGCCTATACCAGCGGTAAAGAGATAAAATTTTCCGATAAAGCCAACAGTCAACGGAATCCCAGCCAGCGACAGCATGGAAATTGTTAATAGCAGTGCCAGTACTGGCTGACGCCAGAATAATCCTCGAAGGTGGTCTATATGATCAGGTTCAGGAGCATCTAAATTGGCCACCGCATTGCCTGCCTGATCATTACCGGACTCGATAATAGTTGGAGAAGAAAGAATGGTTAACAACGCGAACGCTGCTAACGATGTGATGACATAAGCGGCTAGATAAAAGTTTACGGCTTCCACCGCTATACCGGGTTGTTGTAAACGACCGTAGACGACCATGGTTATTAATAAGTAGCCGAGATGAGCAACGGAGGAGTAGGCAAGTAGGCGTTTAAGGTTGTTTTGTTTCAACGCCAATAAATTGCCAATCAACATCGACGCAATGGCGAGTATGGCTATGCCAATTAGCAAGCGATTGTATTGATATAACTGCGCGTCAATGTAGAGGCGCATCAACGCCGCAAATATTGCACTTTTAGAAACCGTTGCTAAGAAGCCTGTCACGGGCGAGGGAGCTCCTTGATACACGTCTGGAGTCCACATATGAAATGGTACGAGGGACAATTTGAACCCAATGCCAGCAAATATCATTGCTGTGCCCATCAATAATAGAACTTGGTTATCACTACTATTCGCTAATTGGTGCCCAATGTTGGCAAACGAAAGTGTGCCTAAAGCTGCATAAATTAGTGCGAAACCAAATAGTAAAATAGCTGAGGCCGCGCCCGATAAAATTAAATACTTTACGGCTGCCTCTAATGGTAAATGTCCGCGTTCGGGGTAGGCAATTAATGCATAGAGTGCAACCCCTAAAAGCTCTAAACCAAGAAGAAAGGAAGCAAGGTGGGTTGACGACACTAGGATCAGCGCGCCTAGTCCTGACAGCAATAATAGTAAATAAAACTCTTCGTTTTCGCCGGTGCGAGATTGTAGATAATCTTTCGCCAGCAGTGACGTTATTAAACACGCGAACAAAATGAGTATGCTGAAAAATATACTGTAGGAATCAGCAACTAATAAGGGTGTAATCTGTTGAGCGCTGCCATCGCCACTGCCTGAAATTGGAAAAATGAGCAGCAGCATCGCTGCCGCAATACTTAAGCAAGATAATACCCAAGAAACCGTCGCATTGCGCCAAAAGGCGATCTGCATCATTATTACCAAGATAGCAACGGATATTACGACTGGCGCTATTAATGCCACGATGCCACTTTCAATGATCATGAGCCAGCCCTCCAACTAATTGGCGTGACGCCAACCTGTGTGGCGACGCTATCTAATACCGGTTGCACCATATCTAATACGGGTTGTGGGTACAAACCAAGCCAAATTAAACCGATTATCATGACTGCCATAGCGCCCATTTCTAAAGTGCCAAAATCCGCTAATTTTCGACTTTCATCGGGTTTTCCATAAAATGCCTTTTGCATCATTATCAGGGAGTAGACGGCGGCAGTAATTAGACCCAATGCGGCGGCTGCAGCCATCCATGGATTAACCGTAAAGAGCCCAAGTAACACTAGGAATTCGGCAACGAAATTGCCTAAGCCAGGTAGGCCTAAAGAGGCGAGGGCGAAGAACAAAGCGACCGCCCCCATACGTGGCATGTTATACCAAAGCCCGCCCATTTTAGTCATATCGCGAGTATGGAGTCGTTGCTGTAAGGCACCGGCGATCATAAATAGAGCCGCCGTGCTAAAACCGTGCGCCACCATTTGCATAACCGCACCTTGTAAAGCTAAAGAGTTCCAAGCGAATACACCCAGCAAGACAAAACCCATATGGCTAACACTGCTGTAGGCTACCAAACGTTTGAAATCGGTTTGCGCAAAGGCGAGGATCGCGCCGTAAATTACACCAGCCACACCCAATAACATAGCAATCGGTGCAAAATTTAGCGCGGCTTCAGGAAACAAGGGTACAGTAAAGCGTATAAGACCATAAGCGCCAGTTTTAAGTAAGATGCCGGCTAAGATTACGCTGCCTGCAGTCGGTGCTTGAGTGTGAGCGTCAGGCAACCAAGTGTGCACTGGAAAGCCCGGTAATTTGACCACAAATGCTATAAAAAAGCCCAACATTAGCCAGTGCGCAACGCCCTGACTCATGGGGGTATCGAGCAAATCAAAATAGCTGAAGCTCACCACGCCCGTGGCAGAATGGTGAATTTTGGCGAGCACTAATATGGCCACCAACATGAGTAAGCCACTGAGTTGGGTAAAGATAAAGAACTTCATCGAGGCATGAGCTTTGCCTTCATGGCCCCATATTGCAATCAACAAATACATAGGTACTAGCATTACTTCCCAGAACAGGAAGAACAGGAATAAATCTAATGCCAGAAACACACCGATAACACCGGCTAGGGTCCACAAAATATTGGCTTGGAAAAAGCCTTGCTGATCGTTGTCTTCATTCCATGAGGAAATAATGGCGATGGCACCAAGCACCAACGTCAAAACAACCAACACTAAACTTAGCCCATCCATCGCTAGATTAAAACTAATACCAAAACGTGGAATCCAATCAGCCTGATAGGCCATCAACCAGCTCGCTGGGTCGCCTGCCGCGGGCGTTAGGCTAAATTTTTCAGCCGGTATCGCCGATAAGCCCGACAAAAGATAGGCCAGATCAAGTAACACAATCAACAAGGCGATCAAACGTGGCCAATTGCGACCCATGCGTTCACTCATCAATGCTATGACGCCACCGATTAACAAGATCAATATTAAATTCACTAGTAGCATTAGTTCACTCCTGCCATTAGGGAAACCAATAAGATTAGTCCGAATACAATGCTGGTGGCATACCAACGCATGCGGCCAGTTTGTAAGGCGCTAAAGCCTTTACCCAAAGCTACACAAAAACCGACGATACCCATGTAAATATGATCTAACCATTCACCACGCATGGCGTGGGAAATCCCTTTATAGGGTTTCACCATGGTGGCGTCGTATAAGGTGTCGATTCCCCATCCGCCGTGCCAAAAATTTCGCAGCCCAGTGCCGAGCTGAGAATCGGTAAAACTACTAACGGACAAGCTGCCTTTTAAATAAATTAAATAGGCTAGCAACACACCGACGATGGGTATGCCAATCGAAATTCCTTCAATCAAATGACTCACGTGATGTTCACCAGCGGCTGGGAAGACGCTTGCTAGGGGTAGTACAAACCAGCCTCCAATTAAGGATAAAACGCACAGCAATGTTAGTGGCCAAGCCATACGCCAACCAAGCTGTTTATCGGGTTCGGTTTGCGCTTCTCCATAGAAAACGATAAACACTAGACGGAAGCTGTAGATGGCGGTGACTAATGCGCCGAGTAAACCGCCAGCCCATAACCAAGGACCAACGCCATGAATTTCATACGCCGAAATTAAAATTAGGTCCTTACTGAAAAAACCTGAGGTTAGGGGCAATGCAGCCAGTGCTGCGCTACCGATTAGAAAGCTCCAAAATACTACTGGCAATTTGGTACGCAAGCCGCCCATTTTAAATATGTTGTGTTCATGGTGTAGGCAATGAATTACCGCACCTGCCGCTAAGAAGAGTAGTGCTTTAAAAAATGCGTGGGTCATTAAATGAAAAATACCGGCGCTCCACGCGCCTACCCCTAAGGCCATAAACATATAACCAATCTGGCTGATAGTGGAGTAGGCCAATATACGTTTAATGTCGTGCTGATTAAGAGCAGTGAAGGCGGCGAGCAGTAAGGTTGCTAAACCGACAAAGGCAACCAATAGTTGTACCGATGGCGCGAGGATAAATAAGTCATGAGTACGGGCAATTAAATAAACACCGGCCGTCACCATAGTGGCGGCATGGATTAAGGCACTCACAGGAGTCGGGCCTGCCATGGCGTCAGGTAGCCAAGTGTGCAGTGGTAGCTGCGCTGATTTGCCAACCGCTCCGCCGAGCAATAATAGCGTCGCAATAGTGGGAATCGTGTCCCCTGAAACCCAAACGCTATTTGCGACGTCCAGCATGGGCTGAATTTTCAATGTGCCCAGGTCAACAAAGAGCAGGAACAAACCCAGCGCCATTGCGGTATCGCCGACCCGAGTAACCACAAACGCTTTGCGCGACGCGGCGCCATTAGCGGGGTCTTTGTACCAAAAGCCAACGAGTAGATAACTGCATACACCAACGCCTTCCCAACCTAAATAAAGGAGCAGCAAATTGTCGGCTAATACTAAAATTAACATAGCGGCGACAAACATATTCATATAGGCGAAATAGCGGCTGTAATCGCTATCGTCCTGCATAAATTCGGTCGAGTACAAGTGGATTAAAAAACCGACGCCGGTGATCACCGACATCATGACTATAGTCAATTGGTCTACATAAAAAGCAAAGCCCGGTGCGAAACTACCTACTTCCATCCAAGTCCATAAGGTCAGCGTGAATGGGGTAGGGGAGTCCATAAAGTTGATGCCGAGCATCAGTACAACCAACGCTGCTAAGCCCACCGAACCCGCGCCTAGAAAGGCAATGAGCTTACGCGGTAACTTACCCGCCGTCAGTATCAATATAATTGAACTGACAAAGGGTAATAACGGGATTAACCAAATATTCTGTTGCACTTTTAGTTTGCCCTCATTTGCTTTTTCATTTTCATGTAATCAGTCCCTCAACCTCTGTGCCTGATCCATGTCCAACGTTTTAAAACGTCGCTGAATTTGCAATACCAAACCCAAACCCACTGATACTTCGGCAGCAGCAACCGCGAGAATAAGCATAAAGATTACTTGTCCATCGGCTTGCTGCCATGCTGTGCCAGCGGCTACAAAAGCCAACGCAGCGGCGTTTAACATGACTTCTAAAGCCATCAAAATAAAAATAACATTGCGTCGAATCATCAAACCTACTAGACCAGTGGCAAATAACAATGCAGCCAAAATGAGTACGTGATTTAAAGGAATTTCCAATCCTTGCATCAGGAATCTCCTCCTGCCGACGGAATATCTGTCTCGTCCTGCTCTTTTAGGCGAAAACGTCGGCCTACATGATAAGCACCGACTAGGCCAGCGAGTAATAACATGGAGGCTATTTCGACCGCCAATACATAAGGCCCAAATAACACTAAGCCTACTTGTTTGGCGCTAATCAATGCACCCGTCGCTGGCATACCAGAACCATTAATAACGACTAACATTTCGACCAACAATACTGCGCTCAATAATGCGGGCAGCACCCATACTGATGGATTCAATCGTTCACGTTCACGCTCTTCACCTTCTTCGCCAAGGTTTAACATCATGATTACGAACACAAAGAGCACCATAATCGCCCCGGCATAAATCACAATCTCTAGGGCCGCGGCAAATGGTGCGCCAAGTAAAAAGAAAATTACCGCTACGGCTAGTAATGACACAATCAAATAAATTAGAGCATGTGTGGCATTAGTGCGGGTAAGGGCGAACACCGTGGCAAACAATGCCACCGCTGCGGCGATGTAAAAGAGTATTAATTCCATTAAGGCAACAAACTCCTGACATCGACCGGCGGTGTTTCGTTTAGCGCCTCGCCTTTGTCTTTGCCCTCAATCTTCATACCCGCCACGCGATAAAAATTATAATCGTGATATTTTCCCGTGCCATCGATCATTAAATGCTCTTTTTCGTACACCATATTTTGCCGGTCGTATTCGCACATTTCAAAATCGGGAATGAGTTGAATTGCATTAGTCGGACATGCTTCTTCACACAGGCCACACATAATGCAACGAGAGAAGTTGATACGGAAAAATTCTGGATACCAGCGCCCGTCTTCCTCCCGTGTGCCTTGCTGTAGTGCGATGCAATCGGGTGGACACGCGGCGGCACATAAATTACAAGCTACGCACCGTTCGTCGCCATCGGGGTCTTGAGTTAACACGATACGACCACGATATCGCGGTGCTAAATACGGCTTTTGTTCGGGGTATTGCACCGTTTCTGCTTTGGTGAACGTGTGCAAAAGCACTCGCCACATAGTGCGCAACTGGCTAATTAGTGAACTAAATAAATTCATGAGCCTACTCCTGGTAAGCCTTGATGCATGTAGAGGGCCACCGCACCAGTAATGACTAAATTAATTAGGGTAATGGGTAACATTATTTTCCAACCCAAGGACATTAATTGGTCGTAACGCGGTCGAGGTATGGCCGCACGTAGCAATACGAAGAAACAAATGACTAGAAAGGTTTTTATACCAAACCACACGATTGGTGGCAGCCATGGACCCAGCCAACCACCAAAGAACAAGGTGGTGATCATGCAGGAAATTAAAATTAAGCCTAGATACTCACCCAGCATAAACATGGCGAATTTCATACCGCCGTACTCGGTATGAAATCCAGCCGTAAGTTCGTGTTCCGCTTCGGGTAAATCAAACGGCAGGCGATGGCTCTCAGCAATGCCGGCAATAATAAATACAAACAAACCTAAAAATTGCGAGATGCAATACCATCCATCACGCTGAGACTCGACTATGTCTTGCAAGCTAAAGCTACGTGCGAGCATGACTACTCCGATTAGCGATAAGCCCATAAAGACTTCGTAACTCACCATCTGTGCTGCCGAGCGTAAACCGCCCAGTAAAGCGTATTTGTTGTTCGATGCAAGACCGCCCAGTAGAACACTATAGACCGCCAATGAGGTCATGCCGAGAAAGAACAACAAGCCAATATTAACATCAATAATATGCAGGCCGGGACCAAATGGAACTACGGCAAAGCCCAAGAGCATGGCGAGCACAATGGCGGTGGGGGCGAAGATAAATACCCATCGGTCGGCGAACGGTGGTGTCCAATCGTGTTTCGTTAATAACTTGAGCATATCGGCTGCGACCTGACCAATGCCGAGTGGGCCTAATCGATTAGGGCCGTAACGGTCTTGCCAAATTCCTAATAGACGGCGCTCAAACCACGTTAAAACGGCCGCGCCGCCAACGGCGCCCATCATTATCGCAAGGGCAAATAATACGGTCATCCAATCAGACATTGCCACCTCCGTTTTCAACCTTTATCTTGGCCGTGGTTTTTTGTACGCGGGTGCGGCTATTGGGTGCGAGCCAATCAGCGCCAGGCACACCTGTTAAATATCCCGCGCAACCCAAAGGTACGGAGCTATTGATTGCTAGGTCTAAATACAATTCACGTTGATCAATCTGTGCTAACACTGCACCGCTGGGGTCCAGACCCAGACGTTCGACATCTTTTGGATTTATCTGTAATGTGGGTTTGAGTGTCAGCTTCTTAATGGCTGGCGACTGGGCCGATAACTCTTCACTGCCAAAAATTTTATACATTGGCAGCAATTCAAGTTCTTGATCCGAGCCCGTTGCATTGTCGACTGCATCTACTCTGGTAGAAAGCAACGTCGAGTTTGCTTTGATTAATCTAACGCCTGGCGTGCCACCGGCTAATGCACCTCCAGCTTCACTTTGGAATTTGTGTATCGATTGATTGGAATTCCAACCAGGTGACCACACGAACGGAATCAACGCGCCCGATTTGCCAGAATTGGCGCCCTCCATCGAATAAGAAAATGGCGTGTCTTCGTCCACGGGTTGTTTAGGTTCGTGCACTGATTCGTCCGCTAGCATAGCCGTACGACCACTATAACGATGTGTTTGACGAGGTATTTTCATACCGCGATCACGAAATTCGGCCGCGGGACTCGCTTGTTCAATTTTCGACAGTTCAGGATACTCGCCTGCGCACGCCGCAGTGACGGTATCAAAATTTTCAAACTCCTCATCGTCAATTAGAGGCGCAAGCCAACGCCACGAAGCTTGTCGTTGCTCAGCTGGTTTAAATACTGGGTAATGTCGTTGTGCGCGGCCTTCGCTACTCACCAATGTGCCTTGGCTTTCAATAAAACTGGCCGCCGGCAAAGCGAGATGAGCTTGCGCTAGAGTTGGGGTGGTAACACAATCCAGTACCACTAGTTTGTCGACATCGCGCAGCAACTTGTCGATATATTTGCGTGGCGCGCGACGATATAAATCGTTTTCGGCAATAATCAAGGTATTAATTTGGCCTTTATCCGCTTGCGCGCAAATATCCGCAATCGATAGGGTATCGCTGATGGTATTTTCGGTAATCATCGCCAAGCCCATAGTGTTAGCTTCGGGCAAACAATAGCTAAGCATGGCATTGCTGTTATTTAAGGCCTCGGCAATTTCGGACGCGGCGTGAATGATTTCGATGCTCTGGGCTCCGGTGCCAGAAACAATTAGGGGTCGTTTTGCATTTTTAAGCGCATCGGCGATGCGCTGCGCTAATGCATCATGAGCGACGTCTACTGCTGGTAAACTGGTGTCAATCTTTGCAGATATTGCATGAGCTAAACTGGCGATGTCCTTGGGAGATAATGCAACGCTTTGCTCAGCGACATCGTCCAACGGCGTATCGCCCATGGCCACTACAAACAGCGGGCTTAATTGATCTTGCGCTAAATTGCGTACCGCTTCATCTTGCCACAGAGGAATACGTGCCTCAGCCGCCAACTCATTACCCAGATTGCGCACCGATTGACGCAATGCTAACGCGAGTCTCGGTGCAGTATTGGTAACGTCTTCGCCAAGAACCAAAACTACGTCAGCCGATTCCACTTGCTGCATCGACGGCGTGTTAACTGAACCATGCTGCAAACGATCTTTAATAGCTGCAACCAATCCGACCTCGTGATCGGCCATGCCGCTGCAAAAGTTTTGTTCACCGGCTATACGTTGTAACAAATAATTGGTTTCTAAAGATGCGCGCGGCGAACCAATGCCAATCACTTTTTTATGGTTGCACCATTGGCTTAACTGTTTGAGCGCTTGCTCGGTATGAATCGCATTGTATCGACCATTGGCATTGAGTACGCCGGCAAATTCGGCGCGTTTTTCGTCATTCACAAAATTGCCGCCATAGCGACCTCGGTCACACAAAAAGTAGCCATTAACGGCACTGTTATAGCGGTTGTGAATGCGCTTCAATTTGCCATAACGTTCGCCGGGAGAGATATTGCAACCCAGTGCACAGCCGGTGCAAACAGAGGGCGCGGACTGCATATCCCATTTGCGCGTGTATTCATTCACCAAGGGTTTGTCGGTAAACACGCCAGTAGGGCAGACTTCGACCAAATTACCGGCAAATTCACTTTCCAGAGTACCGTCTTCATGGCGACCAAAATACACATGGTCATGCGCTGCCTGCGCCGCCAAGTCTTTACCACCAGCGTAATCGTTATAATAGCGAGTGCATCGATAACAACTAATACAACGATTCATCTCATGATGAATAAGTGGGCCTAAATCTTGATTATTATGAGTGTTTTTACGCCCGCGATAACTGCGATCTCGATGGCCTACCATCATGGTCATGTCTTGTAAGTGACACTCACCACCTTCAGCGCAGACTGGGCAATCATGTGGATGATTGAGCATCAACGATTCAACAATGTTTTTACGAAACTCAGTGGCATCAGGGCCTTGCATGGAAAATCGAGCGCCATCGGTTGCTGGCGTCATACAGCCCATTACAATACGGCCTCGCGTGTCTTCTTCATCACGAAATTGCACCAAAGCACATTGTCGACAAGCACCGACCGATCCCATTGCCGGGTGCCAGCAAAAATAGGGCAGGTCTAAGCCTAAGCCCAGTACCGCTTGTAAAACGTTTTCGCCAGCCTCAACCTCAAACGGTTTATCGTCAATGTAGATGGTGGCCATGTTTTTAGGGACAGAGTTTTTAGGGGCAGTTGCTTCGTTAGCCATTACGATGCCTCCGCGCTTATTGCTTGTTCGTTAGTAGACTCGCCAGCGTGCTGGTCACATTGCGG
>CAZJWW010000035.1:17157-19430 GCA_964549895.1 uncultured Gammaproteobacteria bacterium | reverse complement strand
ATCACCGCGCTAAGTTCTACGTCATCTTCATTTAGAATAACTTTCAGCCCATCACTAACTGAAAGTAGTAGTCGACCTCTCTCATCAGCTTTGAGACTCGCAAGAAAAAGCTCGTTAAATTCTGCTTCGGTAAAGACTACATTGCTAATTTGAGTTTGACGACGTTCGGCTTGGACAAACTGCGTCTCTTGTGATTCAGCTGAAGTGTGCGTTGAGTACCCGCTAAAAGCTAATAAACTTAAAGTGAATACCACCCCGATTAAAATAATTCTGAACATAAATTTTGGTCTACTTTATTTGATCTATTTAAGTTTAAAGCTAACGTTAATATTGGCTTGGACTTTTTGGGTTCCAAACGCCTCTGGTGGCGGTGTACCGCGTTGCGATGTGGCACTGGCTGCAAAACCTTCTAGTTGATACGCGCGACCTTGAAATATCGGTGATTGCGCGTTGAGCTCTGAAATACTGAGCACCTCACCTAAATTACGATCTAATTTTTCGGCGATGAATGCCGCTTTTGAACTGGCATCATCAATCGCTTTCTCTAAAGCTTGCCGTTGTAAGCCAGACTCATCTTGAAAACCCGGGCTGATACTTGTAATAGTTGAAACGCCGTTTTCAACTAAGGCTTGCATCAATGGAGAAAGCTTTTCTAAATCATTGATAGTGATACTCAATGAACGAGTGATTTTTTGACCTTTATATTCACCACGTTTGTCAAAACTCCAATCGTATTGCGGGTAACTATTTAAGTTAGTTACTTTATATTGTTTTTTGGGAATGTCGGCTTTTTCTATAACATTTAACACTTGTTGATATTTTTCATCAGCGTCTTGCTTAGCTTCCACTAAGCTATTCTTGGTGACACTAATACTAACGCTTAGGACAGCTTGATCTGGCTCAGCATCTATCTCGCCCATGCCGGTCACATTTATTTGATTTGACCCTGCTTCCAGTATTTGTGTTTCATTCGCCGAGACTGAAGAAACAAATACACATTGAAACACTAATGCCAGCAGTATTAAAAATTTCGTTTTCGTTTTCATTGCGTTTTACCTTTGTGATCGCTGACTGCTTTTTTGCTGAGGGCTCTTATCTACGCTGACGGCTCTTGTCTATGCTGACGGCTCTTGTCTTTATAAACCGCTATCCTTAAGACTCACTAGTCTTTAGTATGCCACGTCTGCGATGGCTCATAATTAAAGATCTTTTATCTGCTCTTTAGTAACTTCTGTGCTGTTTCCCAAATCATGTCGACGCCGGTGTTGGTAGAGATCGAGTGCGATTTTCAATACAACGATAATCGCCAGCAACAGTACTGAGGACCCCAACTGTTGTATAGCAATGGCGCCAATAATTAAGCCAGCATGCATAATCAAAATCTGCTTATAGGGTTTGCCCATCAATTTATCCGGGGTCGCCTTCAAGATGCCTCCTTGCAAAAGAAAATTCTCTATAAACGATACTAGGTGACTCATAATTAACCCTAGGATCCCCAGCAAAATAATCGGAGAATACAAATTAACAAAGTGTGTTACTAGAGCGGCGGCGTCAATAAATAGACTCAATGGACCATATTGATCAGACTGCGCGGCGGTTTCTGTCGATAATGCTTCAACACCCAACAAGTGGCTTAAAAGTTGCCCGTGCGCGGCACAAAAGAGACCATAGTGCAGGACAAAGAACACACTCAAAAATAAACCTTTTTTATGGCTGCCGCGCACAGTGACAATAACCATCTTGAGCAGGTTAAATACACCGATAATTAAATTTTCGATCCAGAATAACGCCAACACAAGCACTACATCCCATGCAAAGAAAAGTACCCCAATCAAGGGAAGCAGATTTGCTACTAGCAGCGCTAAGAGTGAAAATTTAATCGGCATAATCTATTTTTTTATTTTGACTTTGTTACCGTCCTTGTTAACACAAACAAAACTAATATTGTTTTCAAATAGCACTTGTTCCGTATCGGTAGTGTAACGCGCACCATAAACGCTCACATGGTAGCTAACTGAAGTATTTCCAATTCGAGTCTTCTCACATTTAAAGCGGAGAATCTGTCCTTCACTGATAGGGTGTCTAAATTCCACATTGTCCAATCCAATAGTAACAAAATGCTGGCCCGGAAAATCCAAGCTTACCCTGATATAGGCAATTTCATCCACCCACTTTAATAAAGTGCCACCAAACAACCTTCCGTAATCATTGAGGTCAGCAGGCAAGACTATTTTATAATGTTCCATATACTTTAGAGTTTAGAGTTTAGAGTT
>CAZJWW010000035.1:0-17057 GCA_964549895.1 uncultured Gammaproteobacteria bacterium | reverse complement strand
TTTAGAGTTTAGAGTTTAGAGTTCGAAATATAAAGGCTGCGATCTGGACTATAATAAGCCCTCGGCCATCTCAGCTATAATAAAACCTCAGCATAACTCATATTGCAGAGTACGATTAAGGAGTATTATTAACATGAACCATGCCCCTAGTGATATTCGTTTGTACAGTAAATCCAAAATATTGGAAATTACTTTTACTAACGAAATATTCAGGTTGCCGTGTGAATATTTGCGAGTACATTCTCCGTCCGCTGAAGTGCAAGGTCATAGACCAGGTCAAGAAGTGCTGCAACTGGATAAAGAAGATATTAACATCGTTGCTATCGAGCCAGTAGGCAATTATGCTGTGCGTCTTATTTTCAGTGACGCTCATAATTCTGGCCTATACTCTTGGGCCTACCTCTACGAACTAGGTAGCCAGCGCAAAGTGAAATGGCAAAGTTATATTGATCGACTAGCGAGCGCTGGCCATGAACGAGCGGCGCAAGAAAATGATCATTTACTAGATTAATAAAAAGTAGTGCCAAGCATTTAAAATAGAAAATTATTAGCTCATAAGAAGTCTTACTACTAACAATAAAAACAATGTCAGAATCACAAAAGAAAACTCACTTCGGCTTTCAGGAAATCAACGAAACCGACAAACAAGAACTGGTTGGCTCTGTATTTGAATCGGTAGCTAATAACTACGACATTATGAATGATGCTATGTCGTTTGGTGTGCATCGAGCGTGGAAATGGTTTGCTATTGCGCAAAGTGGCGTTAAAGCAGGCGACCATGTGCTGGATCTTGCCGCAGGCAGCGGGGACTTATCAATTAAGTTTGCAAAAAAAGTGGGGCCCGAAGGTAAAGTGATTGTCACGGATATTAATGAAGCGATGTTAGACGAAGGCCGCAGACGCTTAACTGATGCTGGTATAGCCGGTAACGTAGAATACTGTTTAGTAAATGCTGAACAATTGCCGTTTGATGATGACAGCTTCGATTGTATTTCTATTAGTTTTGGCCTGCGCAATGTAACTCATAAAGAGGTAGCGTTAAGCTCCATGTTGCGTTGCTTAAAGCCCGGTGGGCGAGTCGTTGTATTGGAGTTTTCACGGCCAACCAATGAGACTTTTCGTAAGGTTTATGACGCGTATTCTTTTAACATTATTCCCAAACTCGGCCAATTGATTTCCAACGACAGTGCAAGCTATCAGTATCTGGTTGAATCTATCCGTCAACACCCACCGCAAGAAGAACTAAAAGAGATGATACTTGACGCCGGCTTTGATCGTGTCCGCTACCACAATTTGACTGGTGGTGTTGTTGCTCTGCATATCGGTTACAAGTACTGATTCATGCTGTTAAATTTAGTTGAATTGGCAAGTAATAAAGCACTGGAGCATGATCCACAAACCCGTGCACGCCTTAGCAAACTGCAAGGTAAAACTATGACCTTGCATATCAAAACCCTAGAACAATCAATAACCTTATCACCGCAAATAGAAGGTTTAGAATTTTCTCGCGATAACCCAGAAGGGGTAGATGTCACGCTTAAGGCTACCATCGGTGCCATGATCAAAATAAGCCGTGACGGCATGGACGACGCCGATTTAAAAGCTGGCGAACTGGAAATGATTGGCGACCCCATCATTGGTCAACGCTTTGCACAACTGATCGCAAATCTGGATATCGATTGGGAGTCATTATTCAGTGAACAAATTGGTAGCGGCCCAGCCAAGTTAGTTGTCACTGCAGCTGAACAGCTGCGTAATTTTACTAAAGAATCACAGTCTTATATTAGGGATATGGCGAGTCATGTTATGAAAGACGAACTTGATTTAGTCGCTGATCGAGCAGAAGTAGAAGCATTTCTAGACGATGTAGACACGCTAAGAGCAGATGCAGAACGCCTCTTCGCTCGACTCAAGAACTTAAGCTAATAACAGCCAATTTTTGTGAGCAAAACAACTATTTTGAGCAAAGCAACAACGTCAATTTCGCGCTTGTGGCAAATTCGCAAAGTCATTAAGGACTATGACTTGGTCGAGCTGCTGGATGACTTGAACCTATCAAAGAGCGCACGGCTTGGCGTTCGTGTACTAATTGGTAACGCTAATAAGTCCGCAATTGCGCGTGGCGAACGTATCCGCCTCGCCTTGGAAGCACTGGGTCCAGTATTTGTTAAGTTAGGGCAAACGCTTTCAACTCGCCCCGATCTATTGCCGGCAGACATCGCCGAAGAACTTACCAAACTGCAAGATCAGGTTCCACCGTTTTCTAGTGCAGAAGCCTTAGAGCTTATCAAGACTGCCTACGGAGAACACTATGAGCTAATATTTGCCAAGGTAGAAGAACAACCGCTAGCTTCAGCCTCGGTAGCACAAGTCCATGCCGCTACCTTAAATGAAGGCCTGGCTATTACGGGTCAAAACGGTGAAGACAATCTTGAAGTTATTATTAAAATTCTACGGCCCGGTATTGTACCCATTATTGAAAGCGATCTAAATGTGATGTACAGCATGGCCGGCCTATTGCAAAGACATTGGTCGCGTGGCGAGCAGTTCAAACCTTTAGACGTTATCAAGGAATACGATCACACCATTCATGACGAATTAGATTTACGTATGGAAGCCGCAAACGGCGCACGAATGGGGGCAAACTTTGAGGACAGTGATCTTATTTATGTGCCGCGTATTTATTGGGATTACACGCAAGAAAATATTCTGGTGATGGAGCGCATTTACGGCACCTCTATTAGAGATTTTGCCACGCTCAATGCCAAAGGCTATGACATGCAACAACTTAGCACCGATGGCGTCATAACGTTTTTCACCCAGGCCTTTGAAGACAATTTTTTTCATGCAGATATGCATGCGGGTAATATTTTCGTGTCAGAAGAGGGTAAGTGGATTGCTATCGACTTTGGCATCATGGGCACGCTTACTGAGCAAGATAAGCAATATCTAGGCACTATGCTGCTGGGCTTTTTCAATCGTGATTATCGTACTATTGCCGAAGCACATCTAAGTGCGGGATGGATTCCAGCCGACACTCGCTTAGAAGAGTTCGAGTCTGCCATTCGTATGGTCTGCGAACCCATCTTTGCCAAACCGATCAGCGAAATTTCTTTTGGTAATGTGTTGATGCAACTTTTTCAAACCGTGCGACGATTTGAAATGCCTGTACAACCACAACTAGTGTTGCTCTACAAAACATTACTGAATATAGAAGGTCTTGGCCGCCAACTCTATCCGCAACTCAACCTCTGGGACACAGCGAAACCGTTTTTAGAGGAATGGATGAAAAAGCAAATGTCACCGGCGGCATTGTTGGAAGATTTCAAGCGCGATTGGCCCCAATGGCGAGCATTGCTGGCTAAATTACCGCAACTGCTAGAGCAGTCACTAGAACAACAAGCGTTTAGGCAAAAGACAAAATTAACACCCATAGAAAAAATACGCACACTCAAGCCAATCTACTTGGGCCTAATAGGGCTAGCCTTGTTCACCTTTGGTTTTATCGCTGCTAGCTTGTAATCCGGATTCACGGTGTGGTGTTTGCAAATACACCTACAAACCATGTATCTTGTAGAAGTAGTTGGTTTTACAACTACACTACTAAAAACAATTAATACAAATACCTGCAAAGGTAGGAGATAAAATGGGATTTTTTGATTTCGCAGCCGATATTGGTAAAAAAGTATTTGGCATTGGTGACGCTAACGCGGCCGACCAAATTAAAGAAAACATAGAAGCAAATAACCCAGGTGTCACCGATTTAACGGTCTCGCTTGATGACGAGGTCTGTACTCTGGGTGGTGCATGTGAATCTGGCGAAGCTAGGGAAAAAACGGTGCTCATGGCCGGTAATATGAAAGGCGTGGGATCAGTTAATGGCGACGCGTTAACGGCTCCAGCTGCCGAAGCATCCGCGCCCGAAACAGAGTATTACGTAATAGAAAGTGGTGACACACTGTGGGGCATTGCTGCAAAATTTTTAGGCAACGGCAGCAAGTATCCAGATATTTTTGAGGCCAACCGAGAGGTTATTGAAGACCCTGATAAAATATTTGTGGGTCAGAAAATTCGTATTCCCAAGTAATTTAAAAATCAGTGCGCTGCGCTTATTGCGTACTGTACCCACAAACGATGTATTAGCTAGCAAGTAGAAGCGTAGATGTACAAATATGTCGATGTGAATATAGGAAAATACATCAGATAATTTTTAAAAAATATACATATAAAAGCGTGTTCGTTCCCTAGCTAACTAAACATGTTTAACAGACTAAAAAATGTTGGACCAGGCGTCTTGGTCGCCGCTGCATTTATTGGCCCCGGTACCGTGACGGCATGCACTCTTGCTGGCGCTAACTATGGCTATTCCTTACTGTGGGCACTTCTCTTTGCAACGATTGCAACTATCATATTGCAGGAGATGAGTGCACGGCTTGGCACCATAACTCAACAAGGTTTGGGTGAAATACTCATTCAAGAATTGCAAAGTTCAATATTTAAGTGGCCATTGATAGGGCTGCTACTGATCGCGCTCTACGGTGGTAACGCAGCCTATGAAGCGGGGAATCTCGCTGGTGCGGTCCTGGGTATAGAAGCAATATTCGGCAACAGCCCATTGCTTTCTATTACAGCGATTGTGGTGCTAACATCATTTGCGATCTTTGTACTGGTAAAAGGAAGCTATAAAGAAATTGAAAAGGTCTTAATCAGCCTAGTGATTGTCATGGCAATGGCTTTTGTTCTAACCTTCTTTGTGACGCAACCGAGTTTGCTTGGTATGTTTAAGGGCATGTTTAAACCAAGCATTCCAGATAATGCTTTGCTTACCGTCATAGCTTTGATTGGAACTACAGTAGTTCCCTATAACCTGTTTTTACATGCCTCCGCGGCAAAAAATAGATGGAATGGTCCTAAAAGTTTACCCGCCGCGAGAACAGATACGGCAATATCAATCGGCTTAGGTGGTCTAGTGGCGATACTGATTACCTCTACCGCGGCCGCTAGTATTTACGCAAATGCATTGAGCGTCGAGAACGCTGCGGATATGGCAGTACAATTTGAGCCGCTTTTTGGTTCTATGGCCAAATATTTATTGGGTCTAGGTTTATTTGCTGCAGGCTTAAGCAGCGCTATCACAGCTCCCCTTGCAACAAGTTTTGCATTATCTGAAATGCTCAAAATAGAGGGCGGCGAAAATTCACTTACATTTAAAGCAATTAGCGTGAGTATTTTAATAATAGGGAGCACTATCGCATTATTGGGAGTTAAACCAATTAAACTAATTCTATTAGCCCAATTTGCTAATGGTTTGTTGTTACCCATTGTTGCTTGCTTCTTATTATTTGCTCTTAATCGCAAAAGTGTTCTAGGTGAGCATGCCAATGGAAGGTTGGCAAATACGCTAGGTGGTTTTATAGTTTTATTTACTACCGCTCTAGGGGCGCGACTAGTACTTAAAACACTAGGCTTTATCTAAGGCCCGCCAAGGCTTTGTATGAAAAAACACCTCTCAATGAGCACTTTCTGAATATCTGGCAGAAAACACAAATCAAAAATTTTTAGTGTCGAGTGTTTTATATTAAGGGAATATTGATAAATTTATGATATTTTTGCTGGGTTCTGGTTCGATGTGCTGCAGAAAGCGCTCAATACGCGAACCAATATTATTCAAAGTGACCTATGCGTAAATCGCTATTTCCCGCTGTTCCTAACAATAATTTTCTGAAGGCAACCTCATGACTGATACTACCTCTCCAACCGGCGTTTCTGCTGACGGCCGCACCATATTTGGCCACCCACGGGGGCTATACGTACTTTTCTTAACAGAGATGTGGGAGCGCTTCTCTTACTACGGTATGCGGGGGTTATTGATTGTTTATCTGACCCAACACTTTCTTTTTTCCGATGAAAAATCTAGCGTCATTTATGGCGCCTATACCGCCTTAGTATATGTAATGACCATCATTGGCGGCTCCTTGGCTGACCGCTACTTAGGAGCTCGAAAAGCCGTAACCTTTGGTGCCATTTTATTAGTGCTAGGCCACTTTGGAATGGCCTTTGAAGGCAGTGGCTCTAAGCAAATTGCCAACTTCCAAGGTACAGATTATCAAATTGCCTTAGACGCAAGAGGCGGGGACGCTAAGCAACAAATAATTAGTTCAAGTGGTCGTTCTTATATCTCATTTACTGACAACACAATCGAAGTGGCTGAACCACAGCAAGTCGGCTTGCCATCGGTAATAGATCGCAGCGATATCGATATGCGTGTTGAACGCGAATCAATGTATTTGAATATTCTTTACTTATCATTGGCCTTAATTATTGCCGGGGTAGGTTTCTTAAAGGCAAATATCTCAACCATTGTCGGTTCTCTTTATGAATTTGGCGATTCCCGCCGCGATTCGGGCTTCACCATATTTTATATGGGCATTAATCTTGGCGCATTTTCAGCGTCCATTTTATGCGGCTGGCTAGGCATTAGTTATGGTTGGAAATACGGCTTTGGTTTAGCCGGAATCGGAATGGTCGCAGGTTTAATTATCTTTCTTTGGAAACAACACTTACTCGAAGGTCGTGCCGAACCGCCTTCATTAGAAAAGCTTAGCGAGAAAGCCTTCGGCCCCATCAATTATGAATGGATGTGCTATCTGATTGGTATCGGCATTATTGCCGTCTCTATGTTTTTGGTGATGAATGAAGATCTGGTGGGTGGCATTCTTGGCCCAATCGGCATCGGCATGTTTGCATTTTTTGTCTATTACAGCTTTGCTAAACTTGAAGGTGATGAACGCTCTCGCATGTTAGCCGCCTTGTATTTTACCCTAGCACAAATTCCATTTTGGGCACTATTTGAACAAGCTGGATCTTCTTTAAACTTGTTCACTACTCGACTAGTAGACCGAGAGATTTTTGGTTGGTCGGTGCCGGGTCCAGTGTTTCAATCTCTCAATGCAGGCTTTATCTTCTTATTTGCGCCCATTATGGCGTGGCTGTGGATAACGTTGGCGAAGCGCAATCTGAATCCATCGTCGCCGGTTAAGTTTGCTATTGGTGTGGCGCTAGCTGGGTTGGGTTTTCTTGCCTTAGTTGCAGGCATGAAGGGCACAGGTGAAGTTGGCTTAACACCAGTTATATTTATCTTTTTAATTTACTGGATTCATACCATGGGTGAACTGTTTGTCTCGCCAGTCGGTTTATCCGTTGTTACTAAACTCGCGCCAGCACGCATTGTTGGTATGACGATGGGGGCTTGGTTTTTGTATTCGGGCCTATCTAACTTTCTAGCCGGAGTTATTGCACGTACCACCGGGGCTGAAACTATCGGCGGGCAAGTCACTGACGTCGGCGCTGCCAAAGCCGGTTATATAGAGGTCTACACCAGTGTTGGTTATATCGCCCTAGGCATTGCGCTTTTTATGTTGATTATTTCTCCCATCATCAAAAAGATGATGCGCGATGCAGAGTAATTTTAGGAATCACCTTTGAGGTTCAATATGAATACTAAACATCTATTCCTTAGTTTATTTATTGCATTAAGTGCGATGGTTCTTAGTGCTTGCCAGCCGAGTTCAGAGTCCAACTCTGCACAAACCTCCGGAGAAAATAAAAGCGGAGCTTCGAATGACAATGCAGCTAATGAAAGCGCGCAGGATTTTATTGCTCGTGTACAAGAAGAAGGCAAAGCCTTAGCTGAAGAGGTGGAAGCCGCTTATTGGGTTAGACAAAATTTTATTACCTCAGATACGGCCGTATTAGCCGCTAAAGCCGGTGAGCGTTCCTTAGCATTTGAATCGTCGGTAGTAGAACAAGCCAGAGCCTATAAAGGTACCGACATGGATGCTGAAACCGCTCGTGCCATTGAACTAATATTACGCGGCTCGGCGGCGCCAGCACCCAATGACCCAGAATTACAAGCTGAGTTGGCGCAGGTTTTAACCGATATGGAAGGGCAATACGGCGCTGGCGAATACTGCAATGAAGCCGGAGAATGTCGCCAATTACAGGCTTTAGAAAAAGTAATCGCACATTCACGTGACTACGATGAACTATTAGATGTATGGCAAGGTTGGCGCACTATTTCTCCACCCTTTCGTGCGACCTATCAACGTTTTGTGGAGCTCGGCAATCAAGGTGCTCAAGACATAGGATTTAAGAATCTAGCAGAAGCTTGGCAATCCAACTACGATATGAGCCCAGCTGCATTTACCACCGAAGCACGTCGTCTATGGGACCAAGTAAAGCCATTTTACGAACAACTGCATTGTCATGTTCGTGAAAAATTGAGTCAACAATACGGCACCGACAAAGTAGCCTTGGATGGACCTATTCCTGCTCACTTACTCGGTAATATGTGGTCACAGACTTGGGATAATCTGTATCCAATCATGGAGCCCCACGCAGGGGTCGCCTCACTAGACGTGACCAAAGCGCTAGTAGATCAAGGCTATGATGAAGAAAAAATGGTGAGAACTTCCGAAGGATTTTTTACTTCACTCGGTCTGCCTGAATTACCAGATAGCTTTTATGAAAATTCCCTCATAAAAAAGCCTGAGGACCGCGACGTAGTCTGCCATGCCAGCGCTTGGGATTTAAAAGACGGTGAAGACCCACGTATTAAACAATGCGTTGAAATCACCGAAGAACACCTCAGTACCTTACATCATGAACTGGGCCATATTTATTATTACTTAATGTACAAAAACCTACCATCGGTTTTCAAAGGTGGTGCCCATGATGGTTTTCATGAGGCCATTGGAGACACTATAGTTTTATCAATGACTCCAAGCTACTTAAAAGCCAAGGGTTTGATTCCTGCCGTAGTAAAAAGCCCTGAAGCAACGCTCAACGGGCAGATGAAACTCGCACTAGAGAAGATTGCGTTTCTACCGTTTGGCAAAATGATTGATGAATGGCGCTGGAAAGTATTCTCTGGAGAAATAGCGCCAGCGGACTACAACAAAGGCTGGTGGGAATTACGCAAAGAGTACCAAGGCATTGAGCCTCCAGTGAGCCGCAGCGAAGACGATTTCGATCCAGGTGCGAAATACCACATTCCTGGTAATACGCCTTACACGCGTTACTTTTTGAGCTTTATTATGCAGTTCCAATTTCATAAAGCTCTGTGTGAGAAAGCCGGTCATGAAGGGCCATTACACGAATGTTCGATTTACGAGAACAAAGCAGCGGGTAAAGCCTTAGGCGATATGTTGGCCTTAGGCATTAGCAAACCTTGGCCAGAGGCCATGCAGGCATTGACCGGGCAACGTCAGATGGATGCCAGTGCAATTATTGATTACTTTGCACCATTAAATGCTTACTTGAAAGAGCAAAATGCTGGTAAGCAATGTGGATGGTAATTCGTTTAGCGAATAGTTTAACCCCACTGTATAAAGCACTGTTTAACTAAAAGCGCTCTAAACTTTAAACGCTTAAAACTTTAAAGGCTCAAGACTATGACGCTTATATCTGCAGCACTACTGTTGTTCTTGGTAATGGACCCATTGGGCAATATACCGCTGTACTTGGCCGCACTCAAAAACGTAGAGGCAGCGCGACGCACTAAAGTAATCATAAGAGAGCTACTTATTGCCTTGTTGGTGATGGTGATCTTCTTGTTCTCCGGCCAAGCATTTTTGTCAGCGCTGCATATATCAGAACCTGCGCTGACCGTAACCGGCGGTGTCATATTATTCTTAATAGCCCTTAAAATGATATTTCCCCAACCCAATCGCGACAATGTATCAAAAGACGAGCCATTTATTGTGCCTCTGGCCATTCCCTATGTGGCTGGACCTTCAGCATTGGCAACTTTGTTACTAATCATGAACGGCGAACCCGAGCGTTGGCCCGATTGGTTGGCCGCGCTATTCTTGGCATGGGGATTAACTGGCGTTATATTGGTTTGCGCCGCACCCTTAGCAAAGGCATTGCGCAATCGTGGCCTGATTGCTATAGAGCGCTTAATGGGTATGATTTTAATCGCAATCTCTATACAAATGCTAATGGATGGTATTGCTAAGTTTGTCACTGAATTATCATTAGCCTAGACGTCCCAGTCTAAAAATAGTCAAAGAACTTTCATCACTATAAGTCGTTTGCATTCACTTTGTAATTTGTATATACTCTATTTATTAGAGTTAATATAAATATGGAGTGAACATGAAAGAATCTACTGTTTCAGATATTAATTACGCGATTGAACGGCTAAAGGTAGCCGATGCCAGTTTTACATCTCCCTTAATTTATGTCCTGTGGGGAGGCATAGTCGCCTTGAGTTTTTTAGTAACAGCTTATAGTCAAATTTCGGTTGGCACCTATTGGATAGTCGCTTTCCCAATTGGTATGTTGTTGTCCGTTTGGATGGGCATCGCTCATAGTAATAAACTCGGTCAAAGAAACGCCTCCTACGGAAAATCAATATTCGCGCATTTCTCTATTATGGCGATCTTTATGTTTTCCGGTTCACTAGGTGGGGACCCGGCTGTTCAAGTTTTGATATTGGCTATGGCCTATTGTTTAGGAGCCGTTCATATCGATAAATCAATGGGGGTGTTTGGAGTTTGCTGTTTATTAGCCTACATTGGTATAGCTACTGAATTCATAACTAGCAACTTACTACTTGGCATCCTCCTTAGTGGTGGTTTATTTGCGACCGCGATTTTCGCGTCGCTGAGTAAAAAACAAGCATCCGAATCTGTAGATTAGCGATGAATACTTTGATCGATACAACGGAGAAAATAAAGGGCAATATTTCTCAACTGGATAAGCTTTTTGAACATCGCTCGCGATTGGCGATATGTGTGCTTTTAACCAGCTACGACAAAATATCTTTCCGACGGTTTAAAGAGTTGATGCAAGAGACTGATGGCAATCTAGGCGCACAACTACGAAAACTCGAAGATGAAAAATACATCAGCATTAGTAAAGAATTTGAAAATAGACGACCTATTAGTTGGTACTCAATAAGCAAAAAAGGACGAACGGCCTTAGATAATCATCTTACAGCGGTAGAGTCACTCATGCAGATTAAACCCGCGCCTAAAGACTGAATATGATTGAACTAGGTCATACTATTTTTGGGTTCAGTTCTTTAGCGCTTGGCTTATACGTACTCCTTACGACTAAAGGCACCAAGCGACACAAAGCTATTGGAAAATTATACGTAATTTCGATGGTACTTTTAAACGCCGCCGCTTTTGGCATTTATGAATTGTTTGGCAAGTTCGGTGTATTTCACATAGCCGCGATAATTAGCTCGCTGACCATTCTGGGAGGAATTGGTGTTCTAATTTTTAGAAGTAAAATTAAAAGTTGGATCACCATACATTATGAATTAATGGTTTGGTCATATATTGGGTTGCTTGCCGCCACTTCGAATGAAATTTTTGTACACGTACCTGTCTTCAATGAATTGGCTAAGACATATAGCGCGGCGCCCATCATTTCAATGTTGCTGGTATTTTTAATTGGCGCTTGGTGGGAAATCAAAAACAAATCACGGCTCACCAAACGATTTTTAGTGACAAGCAATCAATTACCCTAGGCAGAAGCCAGAGGCTCATCTTGACGACGATAATATTGACCAAAACGGTTATTAATGAAATCCTCAAACAATACGTCTTCTTGTTTGACGAAACCCTGCTGTGGTAACTTGCCCTCAGCCATCAGATCTAACACCGTGCAAATACCTGAGGCCGTGGTTACTTGAATTGCGCTCCATAACTTGCCATTGATGGTTTCGTTATAAACCTTGTTCGCGTAAGTTTCCTGTATCAACTGGCCATCTTTAATGCCACTCACGCTAATAAAAATTAGTACTACGTCTTGGTACGTCAATGGCAGAGACGTTTCGAATATTCCTTTCAGAAGAGGGCGATTATCCATTAACCGTAAATCCTGTAATAACAGTTTCATAATGTCTCTATGCCCAGGGTAACGAACTGTTCTATAGTTCAAATTTCTCACTTTTCCTTCAAGTGTGTCACACAAGGTTCCAAGGCCGCCGGATGTATTGAATGCTTCATAAGAAACACCGTCTAATGAAAAGCTCTCTAATTCTTCAAGCGGTGATACTTGCATAAGCTTTCCTTCTACAATCGCTTCACAGGGGTTGCAGTATTCGTTGATTAGACCATCTGTCGACCACGTAAGGTTATATTTAAGGCCGTTCGAAGGATATTTGGGCAAGGCACCCACCCGCATATGTAGATTGTGAAGTTCATCAAAGTGCCTAGCCAACTCCCACGCGGCAATGGTAATAAAGCCCGGCGCTAAACCACACTGCGGCATTAGCGCCCCTTTAGAGTCTTTCGCCAAATCTTTGACTACATTAGTACATGCAACATCTTCGGTTAAATCAAAATAATGCACGCCTGCCGCTGCCGTTGCTTGCGCAACGTACTGAGTAATATCGAACGGGCAAGCACTCAGCGCAGCGTACTTATTCTCTAGAGCATCATTGAGTGCTACCTTATCTGTAACATCAAGTTCTAAAGTGGTTAGGTTTTTATGGTAGCTCAAACTATCTAGGTTTTCTCGGCTCACGTCGACTACCGTTATGTGATAGTCGCCACAAGACGTTAATAACTCGGTGATAATCGCACCAATTTTGCCGGAGCCTAATAATAGTATGTTCTTCATGCTGACTCCTGATTTCTAAGAGGTTAATTGGACACAGTCCGCAGCGAAACTATCGATTGCTGCTCCTTAATAATATTGTGATTATATAGTCATTTTGATGAACTGTTCATCTCCACGGTTCCAGACTCTTATACTTCGTTTCTTGCGGACATCTTTAGGATTATGCTAGATGCAAACAAATTACAGAAAAAGCTCAACCCAGAGGTATAAACATGAACCAACTTAACTTATTTGATTTAGAAACCGCTCCTCAAAAAAGCCTCCCAACATTGGAAAACTCTTAAAAAGACTTTAGGATGATACCCAACCGTCATGACGGGTGCTCCGCAAGTATTAGAGGCGTATAAAATGCTGTGCAAGCTGTTTCAAGACAGCTCTCTGACCAATGAGGAGTTAAAGGTGGTTTGGCAAATAATCAATATCGAACACAACTGCCATTATTGTGTTCCTGTGCATACAGGTGTTGCGCATAAGATGAATATTGATGAATCTCTAATTTCCAATTTTTGAAACCGATAACCATAGGTATTTTAAATATTTAACCTGATTTCAGAAATTTATCGCGTGAATAGTTTTCTATTAATGGCCGCTTTGAGCAAGGAACGCCCTTTAGGCTTTACTTTTCAATTTGTCAGAACCATACTCATTTTTGCCATTCTATATTTACAAACCAATCATGAGTGTCTGACAAAACCCTACAGGTACATTTTATGAATAGATTATATAAATGGGGCACAATAGCCTTAACGAGTTGCATGTTGATGCTCCAAGCATGCGAACGAGAAATCAGTTCTGAAGTCCCAACTGAAAAAAGCACTGCTGCTGAGTCACCAACAAATAAGATTTCTCAGTCGAATAGAAGTACCTCTTCGGCATCAGAATTTAGTGTAGAGACTATAGAGAAAGCGTCCAAGCAAATTGATGAAACTGGTTTTATGGCACACATCATCACACTTTCTTCTGATGAATTTGGCGGCCGAGCTCCAGCAACACCGGGCGGTGAAAAAACAGTGAATTACTTAGAAACTGAGTTTAAAAAACTCGGCCTTGCTCCAGCTTTCGGAGATTCCTACCGGCAAGCCGTACCGCTGATGGAGCTCAATGTCACCAACGACCCGCCCTTAGTCCTTGAGCATGGCGATGGTTCTAGCACGACGCTAGCGTATAAAGAAAATTCAATAGTATTTACCTCGCGCAGCAGCGACTCTTCAGAAATCAAAGACTCTGATCTAGTCTTCGTTGGCTATGGCGTAGTCGCACCTGAATACGGTTGGAACGACTACGAGGACGTAGACATGGCTGGCAAGACGGCCGTTATATTAGTCAACGACCCCGGCTTTCGTTCACCTGAGGGAGACTTATTCAAGGGTAATACCATGACCTATTATGGTCGCTGGACTTATAAGTACGAAGAAGCGGCACGCCAAGGCGCTGCCGGTGCAACTGTTATTCATGAAGATAAGGCTGCGGGATATCCATGGGAAGTCGTCAGCGGCAGCTGGTCTGGCTCACAATACACCTTGTTTGCTGAAGACGGTAACGCTGGCAATCTAGGTGTTGAATCATGGATCACGAAATCAGCAGCAAAAACCTTATTCAACAAAAACGGCATGGACTATTCGGAGATGGTCAACAAGGCCGGCAAACAAGGTTTTAAGCCCGTGGCGATGACGAGTAAAGCCAGTAGCTTCTTAGAAATAACCAGCCGCAAATCGGACTCTTACAATGTAGGCGCGTATATTAAAGGCAGCAAACGACCCGATGAGCTTTTCATCTATACAGGGCATTGGGATCACTTGGGTACTAAGTCCGTGGCTGAGGGTGATGACGCAATATTTAATGGTGCACAAGATAACGCTACCGGGACTGCCGGCTTATTAGAAATGGCGCAAGCCTTTAAGGCACTGCCTCAAGCGCCTGAACGCTCGGTTATGTTTCTTGCGGTAACGGCTGAAGAGTCGGGCTTGCTCGGTTCCAAACAATACGCTGAAGACCCCGCCTTCCCCATGAATAAAACGGTTGCCGGTATTAATGTTGATGGCATGTCGACCGCTGGTGCAACCTATGATGTCGTCGTCGTCGGTTTTGGCAATTCTCAAATGGATGAATATTTACATGAGGTTTCGAACGGGCAAGGTCGCATACTCGTGCGAGAACCTAGTCCCGAAAAAGGGTATTTCTATCGTTCAGATCATTTTAATCTAGCCAAAAAAGGTGTCCCCATGCTGTACGCTGAATCGGGTGAGGCGGTTCGTGGTAAACCCGATGGCTATGGTGCCGCTGAGTCCGATCGCTACCTTAGAGAGCGATATCACAAAGCTGCCGATGAAATTCACGATGAGTGGAGCAACGGTGGCATTATGCAAGACTTGAATGCACACTTTAGAATCGGCGTGGCGATTAGTAATTCAAATGATTGGCCGCAGTGGAATGAAGGCAATGAATTCAAAGCGATTCGCGAAGCCAGTCTTAAGTAACTCGTTATAAACCTACTTTGCTTATTATTTAACTTTCTAAAATATGATTCAGCGGCCCAATGCCTTGTCCGAGATCCAGTTGCTGCAAAACAGCTTGGGTTAGATAGTTCTTTGCATCTTCTATAGCTTCCTTTAAGGGCTGTTGTTTTGCTAAGTTTGCCGCTATAGCACTAGACAAAGTGCAACCGGTTCCATGAGTGTTTGGATTGCTGATGCGTTTGGCCGTAAACCAGTGGCAATTATTTTTATAAAGCAATAAATCATTGGCATCGCCTATTAAGTGGCCACCTTTGCTAAGAATGGCCGGCGCTGGCTTATTTTTCACACCTGATGATCCCTCTGTTGAACCTCTGATCTTTTCGCTCAATACTTGCGTGGCTGTTTCTAATTGGGCTTGTTTAGTAATTTCAGCACATTCTAGGCCAAACCATTCGAGTAGGGCTTTTATCTCCGCGGTGTTTGGAGTGATGATATCGGCCAATGGCATTAGCTCCTCAACCAACGCTTGCAGACTATGGTCGGATATTAATCTATGCCCACTCGAACTAATCATAACGGGGTCCAAGACAATGCTTAGCTTCGATGCTTGGTTTTGGTAAGACTTTAAATCTGACGCTATGGCTTTTACCGTATCGACTTCTCCTAGCATTCCTATTTTTATAGCCGCGGGGGGGATATCACTTAATACAGAGCTCAGCTGTTGATGCACAATGTCAGCGGGGACGGTATGAATTGCAGATACTCCCTGAGTATTTTGAGCGGTGACCGCGGTTATAACACTCATGCCATAAACGCCGTGTGCAGCGAAGGTTTTTAAGTCGGCTTGAATGCCCGCACCCCCTGAAGAATCGGAACCTGCAATGGTTAGACACGTTATCATAATCTATTGGTCACACCGCGACCGCGATATTGCTATGCCCTAACTCTATTAACTTATGAGCCGCATGCAATGCTCTCTGACCACTTTTACACACGCACACAATCCGGTTTGGTGAGCTTGATTCACATTTTAATTCGTTCGTTAATTCGTCAGTTAATTCAAAGTGACGTTGTTGAATTTCATCAACAGGAATATTGATATAAGATTTTGCTCTTGCTTGCTCTTGCACTTCCAGCTCCGAACGAACATCAAGTAATAAGTCAGCCTCTAATACATCGCGTTCAGCGATTAGCGGTGCTATATGACGTGGCTCGATAGCGCTCTCAAAACTAACAATGTTCTGACGGTAATCCCACAAATCCAAATACAATAGTTTGCCGAGTAGCTGCGCCGGGTCTTGCAAAACCACTTTTAAAACTTCTTGTGCTTGAAGGCTGCCGATTACACCGACGCTCGGCCCAGTCACACCGGCCGTGTCGCAGTTATTAGCGCTAAGAGGTGGCGAAGGAAAAATCGCCCGCATACTGGGAGCTGGTTTTTTTTGCGTGCCGCAAAACACACCCACATAACCATTTGTTTGCAACACCGATGCAGACACTAAAGGAATGCGATGCTTGAAACACAAATCACTCAGCAAGTAGCTAACAAAAAAACTATCCGCGGCATCGACTACCACCGTATGTGCCATCACTAATTCTTCGGCATTGTCTGGGCTTAAGGTTTGCTGTATCGCTTGGATATTAATCTCACGGTTTATGTCGCTAAGGCGTTGTTGCGCCGCTAGCACTTTTGCTTGGTCAACATTAGATTCGGTATATAAACTTTGTCGATGCAAATTACTTAAGCTAACCACATCGTGATCTACCAATGTTAATTGCCCAATACCTGCGCCAGCCAATTGAGTGCTCAGCGGCGAACCCAAACCACCCAAACCTACGACCAATACTTTGGCCTCTGTTAAACGTTGTTGCGAAGCGCTACCAAATTGAGGCACTTGCTGTTGTCGATGATAACGATCCGTCATGGCAATTTAGTTTTCGGTTAACTCTTCAATTAACTCT
>CAZJWW010000034.1:0-19548 GCA_964549895.1 uncultured Gammaproteobacteria bacterium | reverse complement strand
TAAAACCTTTGGTTGTCAGATGAATGAATACGACTCCAATCGTATGCTCGATTCACTGAATGATTCACATGGAGTTGAAGCGACCAAAGATGAAACTCAAGCCGATATTATTCTGCTTAATACCTGCTCGGTTAGAGAAAAAGCTCAGGAGAAAGTGTTTTCTCAGCTTGGCCGTTGGAAAGGGCTGAAGCAGGAAAATCCCAATCTGGTTATCGGCGTGGGTGGGTGTGTGGCCAGTCAAGAAGGCGACGCTATAATGAAACGCGCACCCTACGTTGATATGGTGTTTGGTCCACAGACCTTGCATAGGCTGCCGACTATGTACGAAGAAGTACGAAAAACGCAAGAGTCTGCGGTTGATATTAGTTTCCCTGAAATTGAAAAATTTGATGCACTGCCATCACCCAAGGTAAATGGCGTTACAGCGTTTGTTTCAATTATGGAAGGTTGCAGTAAGTACTGTTCATTTTGTGTTGTGCCCTATACTCGTGGAGAAGAATTTTCTCGTCCTTTTGATGATGTCCTTGCTGAAGTTTATACATTGGCACAACAGGGTATCCGCGAAGTAACTTTATTGGGGCAAAATGTAAATGCATATTGGGGAAAAATGCATGATGAAAGCATGGCCGATTTTGCTTTACTTATTCGCTATGTTGCAGAAATTGAAGGTATTGATCGCATTCGTTACACCACCTCACACCCTCTCGAATTTACCGACAGTTTAATCAGTGTTTATGCTGATGTGCCCAAATTAGTGAATCACTTACATCTGCCAGTACAATCTGGTTCGGATCGAATTTTGGCGGCGATGAAGCGTCGCTATACAGCTGATGATTACCGCAAAATTATTCAAAAAATTCGCAAAATTCGCCCCCAGATAAGTTTGTCCTCGGACTTTATTATCGGTTTTCCTGGTGAAACCGACCAAGATTTTGAAGAGACTATGCAGCTAATAGAAACCATTGGATATGATCAATCCTTTAGTTTTATTTACAGCGCCCGTCCAGGCACACCGGCCTCCGATTTAGAAGATGATGTGCCGATGGAAGTAAAACAAGCACGTTTACAGCGTTTGCAAAAACGCATTGTTGAAATGGCTATGGGTATTAGTAAATCCATGGTGGGCACCACGCAAACGGTATTGGTTGATCGGCCTGCGCGCAAAGATCAAAACCAAATATCTGGACGAACCGAGAATAATCGAGTGGTCAATTTTGATGGTGACCAAGATTTGATTGGCCAGTTTGTAGACGTTGAGATAACTGAAGCGCTACCTAACTCATTGCGTGGAATCATGACGGTTTAATGAACAAAATCATTATTACTGAACTGCAGAATGTTAATTGAAATACTCTTGTTTTATTTTATGGCTTGTTCTATAACAATAGGCATGAGAATCGTATTTTTACCCCGTTGTTGCTAAAACTAAAATTATTAAAAGCACGGAACCAGCCCCTCGTGAATGTGCGCTTCGTTAGCGCGTATCTTTACCTTACGTACCTTTATCTTAAAGGAAACCCTCTTTGAATCTTATCTCTTTGACCCTATCATCTGTGACCCTGAAAGGAAGCTCTCTTTGAACCAAGCCTTACCTGCGAAGACCTTGTCGTTAGGCTCTGTCGAATTCCCTGCTGATAATGCACGCTTATCCATGTTGTGTGGTGAGCGTCACTGTAATATCAAAACTATCGAACAGGAATTGTCGATCAAGTGCCATCAGCAGGGTTCGGACTTTGTGTTGCAAGGCAACTCAGACAGTTTGGAGATTGCGGAGAAGGTATTAACGAAACTGTATGAGTTAACCGACAAGAGGTCTGTTTTGGAAGAATCAAAAGTTTATCAAGTGATTAATAATATGTCTGAACCCGGCGAGCAAGATACCAATTTTGAAAAAGTACATGCGCCACTAAAACAAGTTGTAGCAAAATCTAAAGCGCAGAGTGAATATTTAAATGCTATTTCCAACAGCGATGTTGTGTTTGGTATTGGTCCAGCTGGTACCGGCAAAACTTATCTGGCCGTTGCCAAAGCGGTTGATGCTTTAGTCAATGATGAAGTTAAACGAGTTATTTTGATACGCCCGGTAGTTGAGGCAGGCGAGCATTTGGGTTTCTTGCCGGGCGATATAGGCCAGAAAATAGACCCTTATTTACGCCCCTTGTACGATGCTCTCTATGAGTTACTGGGGCCTGAGCGAGTCTCTGCTTTAATAGAGAAGAAGGCAATCGAACTTGCGCCGCTTGCCTATATGCGAGGACGAACCTTATCTGATGCCTTTGTTATTATGGATGAGGCACAAAACACCACCGTTGCACAAATGAAAATGTTGCTGACGCGCATTGGTTTTGGTTCACAAGTGGTGCTAACCGGCGACCTTTCACAAGTAGATTTGCCCAAGGGGACTTATTCAGGATTAAAGCATGCACTGACCATTATCGGTAAGGTGCGTGGAATCGGGGTTGTTAAATTTTCCGGTAAAGACATAGTCCGGCACCCCTTGGTGCAGCGCATTGTAGAAGCTTACGAAAAGCACGAACGCAATGACTGAAGTATCATTGTCTTGTAAGAGCAAGCTGATCGTCGATGTGCAGATGGCGCTTGAAGAACAAGAACTGCATGAGCATGAGGAACCGCCGAGTTTTGAGCAGCTCAGCGAATGGGCGAACGTCACTTATCAATCGGTAAATCAGGCGCCATTAGACGCTGAGCTCACTATTCGTGTTGTAGGTATGAGTGAAATTACGCAACTCAATCGCGATTATCGAAATCAAGATAAAGCAACCAATGTTCTTTCGTTTCCAGTTGAGGCTTTCCACGAGCTGAGTGCCACTTTGCTTGGTGATGTAATCATCTGTCATCAGGTCATAATAAATGAAGCGATTGAACAACAAAAATCTGTACGAAATCATTATGCTCACATGGTCGTTCACGGGGTATTACACCTACTCGGTTACGATCATCAAGCTGAAATCGACACTCAACAAATGGAGTCTCTGGAAATTAATATTCTAGCGGAGCTTAATATTTCCGACCCTTATCTAAACTAATTATCGATATGAACAAGCCTGAAAAACCTCCGTCGCCCAGTTCGGGAATGCTAAGCACGTTGCTGGGCCGCTGGTTGCCAAGTTCTCGTGCTGAATCGAAAGCGGATGTCTTGGAGAACTTAAAACTTGCGGAACATGATGGAATTGTTGCTCGTGATGCTTATGACATGATGCAACGAGTGTTGATGGTGTCGGATTTAAAAGTTCGAGACATTATGATTCCTCGTACCAGTATGATTCATGTAGATAAAGATGATGACCTAGATCGCTGTCTGGACATCATGGTCGAAAGTGCACACTCGCGTTTTCCTGTGGTAGACAATGAAAAAGATCAAATTATTGGCATCTTGCTCGCTAAAGATTTACTTCGCTATTTTGATGACGATAATAAGCAGCGTTTTAACCTACGAGATTTAACTCGTCCGGTGGTCTTCGTGCCTGAGAGCAAGCGCCTAAATATTTTGCTGTCTGAATTTCGCGAAAATCGCAATCACATGGCCGTGGTCGTTGATGAATTCGGTAATATAGCTGGATTGGTAACCATTGAAGATGTGCTGGAACAAATTGTAGGCGATATCGAAGATGAACACGATATCGAAGAAGAAGAGAGTATGATTCGTGTTTTGGGCGATGGTGAGACCATTGTTAAGGCGGTATTACCGGTCGATGAGTTCAATGACTATTTCAAGTCTTATCTAAATGAAGATTCCAGCGACACCATAGGCGGACTTATTTCTCAAACGTTGGGACATGTACCTCAGCCCGGTGAAAGTGTTGAAATTGAGAAGGTCAAATTTGAGATAGTACACGCTGACTCGCGCCGCGTTCATTTAATTCGTGTAGACGTTAATGGCTGATCAGCTTTCTGCAGATAAACGATCAACTGTTTATTTGATCGACGCCAGTATTTATATATTTAGGGCCTGGTTCTCAGTACCAGACTCAATGCGCGGTGAAAATGGTCAAGCAGTCAATGCGGTTTATGGTTTTTGTCGTTTTCTGACTGAATTTGTGGAACGAAGTAAGGCCGAGTACGTGGCAGTAGCCTTTGACGAGAGTCTGACAAAATCGTTTCGTAATGAGCTCTATCCTCAGTACAAAATGAATCGTGAGTTGCCACCGGAAGATCTCAAAGCCCAATTTAAATTGTGTCGACGTTTAGCTGAGGCCGCAGGTTTATATTGCGTTGCTTCTGATCGTTACGAAGCCGATGACTTAATTGCCACCTTGGCGTTGTCGATGCGTGAACAAGGATTTCGCAATGCGATAGTAAGTGGTGATAAAGATTTAGCACAATTATTACGTGGTAAAGATTTTTGGTGGGACTTTGCGCGTGATAGGCAGCTCGATACCTCGGGTGTAGTGGAAAAGTTTGGCGTTCCTCCGCAGGTAATTCAAGATTACTTGGGATTGTGCGGAGATGCGGTAGATAATATTCCTGGTGTTCCAGGCATTGGGCCGAAGACCGCCACCGCTCTGCTGCAAGAATTCGGCAGTGTCGAAAACTTATACGCAAATCTAAATTCGATTGCGTCGCTTAAAATCCGTGGCGCGAAAACACTTGCTGGCAAATTGCAAGATCATCAAGCGCAGGCCGAGCTGTCAAAACTTTTGGCCACGCTAGCTTACGACGCCCCGATCGATAGTCGTGCCAGTACACTGCGTCGTCGTTCGGCGGAACGTGCATCGCTATCCGAATTAGGCAAAATCATGGGAGATCGAGGTCAAGGCTTGTTTGATCGTCTGTCCAGCTCTGCAAAGCTATTGCAGTAGGGTAGAGAGAGTGAATAAGATTTATAACTGCCATTAATATTGTCAGACCAAGACTCCTAGCAAGCTTGCCTAATGGTAGACTATATGGAATGATTTCAGGTCGCGACTTGATTGCGATAATAGATAAAGTTAATCACCAGAGACTATTCTTTTACTAGAAATTACTCTCAATAGCAGCAACCGCTAAAACAGCGAGCGCTTTTTACCAGAGACTACTTATGTACCTAGGCTATTTTGGGTTGACAGAGCGACCGTTTTCGATTGCTCCTGATCCTCAATATTTATATATGAGTAAACGCCATAAAGAAGCGATGGCGCACTTGTCCTATGGTCTAACACAAGGTGGTTGTTTTATCGTTTTAACGGGCGAAGTAGGCACAGGGAAAACGACGTTATGCCGAAATCTACTGGGTGATTTACCCGACGACATCGACGTGGCTCTAATTTTAAATGCCAACATTAACGAGCAAGAATTACTGCAAACCATTTGCGATGAGCTAAAGATTTTTTATCAAAGCGGCGATTCGCAGAAACAACTACTAGACAAAATTAATCAGTCCTTATTGGCCACCTTTGCGGAGAACAGAAAGACAGTATTAATCATTGACGAAGCGCAGTTATTGAGTCGCGATGTATTAGAGCAAATTCGCCTGCTAACCAATCTCGAAACTACCAAATCTAAGTTGTTGCAGATTATTTTGATTGGCCAGCCGGAGTTGAGCGATCTGCTAGCGCGTAATGATCTACGACAATTAGCACAACGAATTACTGCGCGTTATCACTTGGATGCATTGCGGCGCCATGAAATTGAAGATTATATTAACTTTCGACTTAATGTAGCGGGTTGCAAACAGCCGCTATTTAGCCGTCAGGCAGTGACTCAAATGCATGCGCTTACCGATGGTATTCCTCGTAAGATAAACGTCTTGGCAGATCACGCATTGTTATCCGCCTATGCGAACACGCAACGCATGGTCGACTCTAAAACTGTTAAACAAGCAGGTCGAGATGTGTTTATTAATACTCGTCCAGCGGAACAATCCTCTACTGTTGGCCGCTTTCAACTACCACGTTGGTGGTGGGCTATACCGGCATTGCTGGCGCTTAATGTGGGGCTTTGGTATAGCTTTACTGTTTATGATTGGGATAAAACCAACAGCGATCAGCTAACGGTACATCGACAAATAGATCAGGGTGTTGATGACTCATTGGCACCCTCGGGCGGTGACGCTCCGCAGCGCGAATCTCAATGGAATAAAACGGAGACGCCCCAGGCAACTCGTGAGCTACAAAAAGATCTGGAAGCAAATGATTTAGCCGAGCTTGTCGCTCCGCAGGAGATTGAAGAACCTCAATCGAGTCAGGAGCAATCACTGCCGGCGGTAATTTGGGGTTCCGAGCAAGCTGGCGTGGTGGTAAATACCGACGCTGATATTGTGCCTGGTTCAGTACTGGTTTCTGAGGAATTTTTAGACGCTTCGCCGATCGAACAGGTGCCGTCCGAGTTTGCTGATTCTCCGCAGGTTGCCACTAATTTAGCAACAAGCGATGTAGGGAATTTGAGTTCCTCAAACCCTGAGTTAAGTGGCGCGCTTTTTGCCGATGAATTGGATAGCGAGGTATCGAGCAACATTCCTCAGTTTAATGAACCAGCAAACGCTGATTCTATAACAATTCCTGATGATTCTGAAGAATTAGGTGGCTCTCAAACTCTAGGTGCTTCTGAAAGTGCTGAAGCCAACGAGTATCGAACAGACACGCCGTTCGGAAAGGTGTTGGAGACCTCAGCTGATCTAACGGGGCGTATCGAAGTTTTTAGAGCGTTGGCGAATCAGTGGCAAGCGACCTTGCCACGCAAACTTCTAAAACCAGCGTGCGATGCTTTGCTTGAGCAAGGTTTGCGTTGTTTAGGTTTTGATTCTTGGAGTTGGTTCCAGCGCCTTAATCGCCCCGGAATCATGGTGTTGAAGCATCGAGATGAATTGCATAGGGTGCTGGTTCAGTCCATTGTCGACGACAACGCTCGCGTGTTGATTGACCAGCAATATTATGAGGTGCCGATTGCCGAATTATTAGCTCGGTGGATTAATAGTGGAGTAGTGTTCTGGCGGCCGAGCGAGATAGGCGGGCCGTATTTAGAACAAGGCTCAAAGGGCCCTATCGTATCCAAGGTTCGCTTAAGGCTAAATCGTGTTTTAGCCGCAGTTGATTTGCCGCTACTGAACAATACTACCGATCCAGAATTTGATTTGGATATGGCACAAAAGGTATTTGCCTTGCAGTCTCGTTTTGGTATCTATGAAGACAGCCGTATTGGTAACGAGACACATTTATTAATGAATGAAATATTGTCGCCTCAAGATACAATAGTATTGTCGACTAAACGAGGGCCAAATCGAACAGACCCCGAACGATTTGGTTCCGGCCCAATTATTAAACCTAACTCTGCGGGTAATTCTGGCTCTAGTCTGAACAATCTCGGCTCTGGCAGTAATAACCCTGGCTCTGGCAGTAATAACCCCGGCTCTGGCAGTAATAACTCCGGCTCTGGCAATCCCGGCGGAGTGCAATAGCTATGTCTACTATTCTCGATGCGTTGAAAAAATCGGAGCAGGAACGCAAGCTTAGCGATATTCCCACATTGTCGGACATGCCTGCACCCTATGAGCCGTCTCGTTGGCCATTGATATTAGGCACGGTGGTAGTAATTTTACTAATAATCGGCTTATCTTTTTTCCTGTATCGATGGCTGTCGGCTCCTAACGCGCTCGAAAGTACTGAGTCAGTAGATGTGCTCCCCGTCACCAACGAAACGATTGCTGAGGCCAATGTTAAGAATACAGACAGCGATATTGTCGTCAATGTTGTAAGTTTTTCTGCAGAGGCCGATCAGCGTTTTGTGATGATTAACGGCAAGCTGTATCGTGAAGGTGAGTTTGTACAGGCGGGTTTGCGTGTCGAGGAAATTCTTGAAAATTCCGTAGTTCTAATTCGACGTGGACGCCGTATTATTCGAAAGCCATGATTCGCACCAGTATCACAAATGGCAAAAACGTATTTCAATAATACGTTTCACTCACATTTTGCAAAATAAAAAGTATCTGTTTTGCTTATAATGCGCGCTGACCACAACCACTAATATCTTCCCCACTAATCTAAGACCCAATGAGTTTGCCTGTCGAAGTCGCTAAGCGCCGCACCTTTGCGATTATTTCTCACCCTGATGCTGGTAAAACAACCTTAACTGAGCGTTTACTGGTCTCAGGAGGTGCCATTCAAATGGCTGGCAATGTTAAGGCACGTAAAAGTGGACGGCATGCAACTTCGGATTGGATGGAGCTCGAAAAACAGCGGGGTATCTCTGTGACTTCTTCCGTCATGCAATTCACCTATGCAGATAAGATGATTAACTTGTTGGACACACCTGGTCACGCAGATTTTTCCGAGGATACCTATCGAACCTTGACGGCGGTTGATTCGGCGTTGATGGTGATTGATATCGCCAAGGGTGTGGAAGAAAGAACTATCAAGCTGATGGAAGTCTGTCGCCTGCGCACCACACCCATAATGACGTTCGTGAATAAAATGGATAGAGAGGGACGCGATCCAATTGAGGTGATGGATGAGGTGGAATCTGTTTTGGATATTTTATGTGCGCCAATGACCTGGCCCGTCGGCACTGGCAAAGGCTTTCGTGGCGTATATCGTCTGTACGATGATACTGTTCATCTGTTTGCCGGGCGCCCGGGTAATGATGCTGACAAAGATCAGTTTATAGAGGGCTTAGAAAATCCCGAACTGGATACATTGCTTGGGGCCGCTGCTAAGGAATTACGTGAAGAGCTAGAGCTAGTTCAGGGAGCCAGTAACGAATTTGATTTAGAACTGTATCTTAGCGGCGATCTAACCCCAGTATTTTTCGGCTCAGCAATTTCCAGCATCGGCGTTGATGAGTTGATGGCAAACTTTGCCAAATATGCACCAGCACCACAGGGACGTACTGCTGAGAGTCGCGAAGTTAGTTCTGGCGAAACCAAGTTCACTGGCTTTGTATTCAAAATTCAAGCTAATATGGATCCTTCACATCATGATCGAATTGCCTTTATGAGGGTCACATCAGGTAAGTTTGAGAAAGGCAAAAAACTTAAACATGTTAGGTTGAAGCGGATGATGGCGATCAACAATGCCAGCTCTTTTATGGCCTCCAAACGAGAACAAACTGAAGAAGCATTTGCTGGCGATATTTTGGGTGTCCATAACCATGGCACAATTCAGATAGGCGACACTTTTACAGAAGGTGAGGATCTGAAATTTACTGGAATACCGAATTTTGCTCCAGAATTATTTAGACGTGTGAGACTGCAAGACCCTTTGCGTGCCAAAGCCTTGCAAAAGGGTTTAATTCAATTGAGTGAAGAGGGCGCTACGCAGGTTTTCAGACCGCTTATAAACAACGATATGATTTTAGGTGCAGTTGGTATTCTGCAATTTGACGTCGTCGCCCATCGTCTCAAGAGTGAATACAATGTGGAGTGTAGTTTTGAGACTGTGCAAGTCGCGACGGCGCGATGGTTGCATTTTCTTGATGCCAAGACCGAAGAAGAATTCCGCCGCAAGAATGAAACAAATATTGCTATGGATGGTGCCGATTGTCTAACCTACGTAGCGCCGAATTTAGTCAATCTACAACTTACTATTGAGCGTTGGCCTGAGGTGGAGTTTCGTACCACGCGAGAAATTTAACTGTTTTTGACACTAATCCTCGCAATATGACTCCTATCAGAACTGTCTATGAGTCATTATTGTATTGACTCAATTAAATATTGCCAGATTTGTTATTTTGAATTCCGTTGTTTCTTTGTTTTTAGGGTTACTGATTTCGGCACTCATCAGCACAACCTCAAGCTATGCAAAAAGCGCTGAGGCAGTATGGGTGGAAACAGGCGATGATATAAATAGTCTTATATACGCGAAACTAGTGGGTGATGAATGGCTCACTCCCTCGGTCATTCATACTAGTGAGTATCCTTTAAGTAGACCAAGTATGGCGACTCTGCCCGATGGCGGCAAAATGTTAATTTGGAGTGAGCAACAATCATTGAGAAGTGTACTGATGAGCATGCGCAAAGTCCTGGGTGCAGATGGATGGCAATCACCACAATTATTTAGTGCGTTCGGTGTAGAAAATACTGGTGCATCACTATTGGTCGATCTAAACGGAGAGTTATGGGTTTTTTGGGCTAGTAACAATGACGGTCTCGATGATATCTACTATGTCAAAGAAGGCATTGATGCTTGGAGCGAACCGCAGCGAGTCAATGCTGTTAACGAAGTGCCAGATCATTTGCCGACGGCAATTAATTTGCAAACTGGGGACGTGCAACTTTCATGGCAAAGTTTTAACTTTGTCAGTTCGTCTTACCTAACCGAACGCAAGGTGTTTAAGCTGAATATACCACCACCTCAAATAGTTGACTCCGAAGCGATTAAAAAAGAACTAATGCCAGCTGACGTAAGTTTGCCCACACAAATGCGCAACTTGAATCTCGGCATAGTGCATTTTCCGATCAATCGCCTTATGCAAACTTTTTCATTCGAGAACTATGGCCGCTAACAATTTTTTAAAAACTAGTAAGTTGTTAGTAATCGCAATTTTACTACTCTTTAGTAGTGCCAGCGATGCACAGACAAGATCTTTGGTCGTGCTATTTGGTGACAGTATTACCGTGGGTTTCAATTCTGGTCGCCGTATTGATTTCCCAAACGGGTCGACGACCATAAGTGGGCCAAGACAGTTTCTGTCCGATCTTCTAAATGATCCTAATCAAAACCGCAATGCTGTGGTGGCCAACTGGGGTGAGGGGGGTACTTCATCAAGCCGTGGAGTTGACCGCATCAGATCTCATCTTGGAATTGCGAGCAATAATAACCCAGCAGATCAGTTCTTCGTCATGCTAATGTATGGTACCAATGATTTTGGTCGGGGTATTAGTTTAGGGACGACGGCTTTCAACAATGGTCAAATGATCAGATCTGCCCGTCTCTCTGGGTATTTGCCCGTAGTGGGAACCGTAACGCCGCGCAGCGATCGTGATATTGGGCCGTTAGCCGCTTCAATAGCGAGTATCGCGGCTATAAATAACGCTCAGGTGGTCGATCAGTTTTCCTTTTTTAATGCCCGGCCTTTAGCTCAAAATTTTGAGCTTGAAACCAGCCTGATAACTGGGCAACTAATTCGTTTGCATCCCAATGATGATGGTTATCGAAGGTTGGTACAAAATTGGTTTGATGGAGCGTTGCGCAACTTAATTTCTGTGGCTTTACCGCCACCGCCACCGCCGCCACCTCCTTTTGCGATCGCGCCAATAATACCCTTAGTTTTAGAGGATTGATTAAGCCTATTGGCGTTTAATAGCCTGGGTATTGTCTCTATGGCTGTTGCTTGGTGGTATTGCCATTAATTTTGATCGATTTGTACTACAATTCATGTTTGATACATTTGCAGCCACTGCCTTGGCTTTAATATTATGATCGTTACTCGCTTTCCCCCTAGCCCAACAGGCTATTTGCACATTGGTGGTGCTCGTACCGCGCTTTATTCTTGGCTGCTGGCACGGCAAAATAGCGGTAAATTTGTGTTACGCATAGAAGATACGGATTTAGAACGGTCGAATCAAGAATCGGTACAGGCCATATTGGACGGCATGCAATGGTTAGGCTTGGATTATGATGAAGGCCCTCATTATCAAACTCAGCGGTTTGATCGGTATGAAGAAGTTATTAAAGACTTATTAGCGAGCTCCCATGCTTATCATTGTGAATGCAGTCGTGAGCGTTTAGATGCAATGCGCGAAACCCAAAAGGCTGAGGGCCTAAAACCAAAATACGATGGCAGGTGTAGAGACCTCGGTCTAAGCGCATCAAATCAAACCGTCGTGCGCTTTAAAAATCCCCTCGACGGCGAGGTTGTTATTAAAGACTTGGTGAAAGGCAATATAGTTATTTCAAATCATGAGTTAGATGATTTGGTGATAGCTCGTCCAGACGGTGTTCCAACCTATAATCTTACGGTTGTTGTTGATGATATGGATATGGGGATTACGCATGTCATTCGCGGCGATGATCATATCAATAATACGCCGCGGCAGATTAATATTTTGACTGCATTAAAAGCTGAACTGCCTTTTTACGGACATGTACCTATGATTTTAGGTGAAGACGGCGCGCGTTTATCCAAGCGCCATGGCGCGGTGAGTGTCATGCAATATCGCGATGACGGTTTTTTACCCGAAGCATTACTCAATTATTTGGTTCGTCTCGGCTGGTCACATGGCGACCAAGAGCTTTTTAGTGCCGACGAACTGTTAGCGCTATTTAAAGTAGAGGATGTGAGTCGTTCTGCTTCGACATTTAATTCTAGTAAGCTGCTTTGGATTAATCAGGAAAAAATTAAGGCTTTAACGCCGGCCGAGTTGTTAGACAAAAGTCATTACTATTTCGCACAGGCGGGAATTAATGTAATGTCCGATGAGCATTCGAAAGAATATAAAGTTGCTGTCATTGGTCTAATTCAAGAGCGATGCAAAACCTTATTAGAGGTAGTAGAACAAAGCCGATTTTTCTTTAGTGATATTACCACTTACGAATCGACGGCGATGAAAAAGTGGATCAAGCCTGCCACCGAAGGTTTGCTTGACGCCCTAATACTTAAGCTTGAGGGATTGTCAGCATGGCAAGCTTCTGATATTCAAAGAGTTTTGCAAAGTGTTGTCGATGAGCATGAGGTTGGTTTTGCAAAGGTGGCTCAGCCGATTCGAATCGCTATCACAGGTGGTGCCAATTCACCGTCCATTGATCAAACGCTAGCGCTACTTGGGCGCGACACCAGTCTTGAACGACTTAAAACGGGTTTGGCCAAATTTAATAGCTATATGGCAGACAAGACGTAATAAGTAATGCTAATAAAAGATGCCAAAACGTCCAATATCAAGCAATATTTAAAATATTAATTAGACTTGCCGTGACCTGACAGTTTTGGCCTGCTACACTGTGCGACCGATTTGAGGAGATCGTGTTCTATATAGAGTAATTTTGTGTATTAAAATAGCAATCCGTGCGATGAAGGGCTTGGCTTCTATAGCGATTCCGTTATAGACTAAAGTCTTACCAACGTAGAAGTTCCACGTTACATCAAGAGCCATGAGCCGCGGCTAGTAATTTATTTTAATACAATTATTAGTTATAAAAAGACAGGCTCGCTTGTTTTAAGAGCGCGAAACCGATACTTGGGTAGGTTAGTAAATCGATTTAAAAGTCGAAATATGATTGAGGTATATATCTAGTTCATAAGAGTCAGATGGTTTAGGGTTAATCCAAGGCTAGCTTTTGTTCTAACTTAAGGTTAAAAGAGGTTACCTAAGAGTGGAATTTTGCCAGAGTTGTAATAACGGCTCTCTTAATACGGTTCAAGCTTACGTGATATTTGTCGATGTGCGAGGCCATTACCCTCCGCGTGTAGGATAACGCCAGCTTTTTCCAACTTGGTTTTATTCATAGTTAATACAAACGTTAATACAAACGTTAATACAGAAGTTAATTTATTTGGTTGATACCGAATCCATGTTTGTTGCGATAGTTAGCAAACTAGTTTTAAAGAAAGAGTTAGATAAAAATAAATAAAGTAGTGATTTTAATTTTCAGTCAAAACTAGTTTTGTGGTTCCACATGCTTGTTGAATTTGGGCTATTAAATAGCTCGCAGCAGCAAGTTGGCCCACGAAATTATTTAACTGAGAGTTTTTAAGAAATTGGTGAATAATTGACAAATGTATTTTGGTTTTTATTCATCGATTACCATTGAGTCTATAAATTTAGATTTCGTTACCAGAGGTTAATTTTAAAATGAAAAAATCTGTGTTGAATTGGGTAGGTCGAGCTGTAGCAATTGTTGCTATTAGTGCGATCGCTGTGACCACCGTCGTGGCTCAGTCAGTAGATCAGGAATTTGCGCGTGAGCTCAAACTCGTCGAAGGCTTAAAAGTTTATAACGATCAGTTAGCCAAACAGCTCACCGCTCAGCAAACGGCGCGGACTGAGATTCTTGCGTCCATTGACAAAGCCAAAGATTTGGAACCACAAGTGGTGCCACTTTTGAATAAAATGCTGGTTGCTTTGGAGCGCTTTGTTAAAGCCGACTTACCGTTTCATTTAGACGATAGGTTAGCGAGTGTAGGTCGACTTAAAAGCCTAATGGTTTCACCCGAAGCTTCAACCTCAGATCGCTTCCGTAATATTATGGATATTTACACAGCTGAAATTGAATACGGTAATTCCTATGAGGCATACAAAGCAACACTGCCAATAAATGGTAATGATATCGAGGTAGATATGTTGCGTATCGGTCGCGTTGCTCTTTATTACCAAACCCGCGATCAGAAAACCTCTGGCATGTGGGACACTGCAAGCGGTGCTTGGACAGCACTTCCGAGCAGTGAAAATCGAAATATTCGTACTGCAATAAAAGTAGCTGCTAAGACGGTAGCGCCTGAATTATTAAGTATTCCTATTCCAGCGCCGGAGGGTGTCTAACATGAAGCGTATAATTACTGCAGTTGCTTTAGTAGCAACACTTTCTTTTGCCTCTTCGATTAGCTGGGCACAGTCTGTCGACCAATTGCTTGATCAAGTCAAAAGCGGCAATTTACAAAAAACCAAAACGGCGGCTGATTTAGAGAAACGTTTTCGCTCCGCTGGCGCTGGTAAGACAGCTATGGTCGCAGCGCTCAAACAACAGCGTGCCACCCTAGAAGCGCGCAGCAATACTTTGGAAACCCAGTATGCGACTAACGAAGAAGCTTTAAATACGATTCGTAACGATCGCGAACGTTCTTTAGGCGACTTAAAAGAGCTGTTTGGCGCGATTCAACAAGTTGTTGGTGAAGCTCAAGCTGGTTTTGACAATTCTGCTATCTCCGCTCAGTTCCCTGGTCGCAGTGCTAAATTTGATGGTATTTCTGCAAAAGTTTCAAATCAGTCTAATGAGCTGGTCACGGCTGCTGAAATTGAATCAGTTTGGGCTGAGGTGTTCAATGAAATGGCACAACAGGGCAAAGTAGCTAAGTTTAGTGCGCCCGTGGCTACCGCCTCAGGTGAGAGCGAAACTCGTGAAGTTGTTCGAGTTGGAGTATTTAATTTAATTAGCGGTGGTAAGTTTCTAACTTACGGTAAAGGTGGAGTGGCTGAGTTGCCGCGTCAACCTGACGGTCGTTATCTAAGCCAAGCATCTGGTCTTGCCGGTGCCGGTGCTGGTGAAAGTGTAAATTTCGCATTAGACCCCACGCAAGGCACCTTGCTAGGTGCGGCAGTAGAAAGCCCTAGTGTGATGGAGCGTGTTCATCAAGGTGGTTTGGTGGGATACATCATTTTAGGTGTGGGCGCGATTGCCGCGGTTATCGCTATATTCAAAATCATCACTTTGTTTGGTGTTTCAGCTGCCGTGAAGAAACAGGCTGCGAACCCGGGTAACCCGTCAAGTAAGAACCCTTTAGGCCGAGTGCTTAAAGTCGTCGCGGATAATCCCACAAATGATACCGAGGCTATGGAGCTCAGATTGTCAGAAGCGATAATGAAAGAAACACCCAAGCTAACGTCTTGGTTAATGTTTTTGAAAATTGTTTCGGTGGTTGCACCGCTAGCCGGCTTATTAGGTACGGTGCTAGGTATGATCACGACTTTCCAATCAATCACCTTGTTTGGGGCAGGCGATCCTAAGCTGATGGCTGGTGGTATTTCGCAAGCTCTAGTAACAACAGTTTGTGGTCTGGTTGTGGCGATTCCGATTGTGCTATTACACACGGCGGCCGCTTCTAAAGCCAAGCGTGTGGAAGAAGTACTGGAAGAGCAATCAGCCGGAATGGTTGCGCGTCAGATCGAGAGCTAATTTGCTCTCGATCTCTCTAGCTCAATAGTGGTTTGGCTTGGTTCAAACCACTATAGCGAACACAAGAGATTGAGGTTTTATACAGATGCCAGAATTTATTTCAGTATTCTTTGAGTCTATTCGAGACTTTATGGATCTTGGTGGTCCCGTTTTATATTTGATCGCTGCCCTGTTGGTTGTCATGTGGTTTATGATTTTAGAGCGTTTGTTCTATATTCGAGGAGCCCATAAAACAGCGGTAAAGGCAGCTATTGATGAGTGGGAGGATCGTAAAGAGCGAAGTTCTTGGGCGGCGCATCAGATTCGTGAAGAATTGGTTTCAGGCGTGGCTGTTAAACTGCGTGAAAACCTTTCAATGATTCAAGCCTGCGTTGCATTAGCGCCTCTATTCGGATTGCTGGGAACTGTGACCGGTATGATCGAGGTATTTCAGGTGATGGCAATCAATGGTACCAGTAATGCTAGAGCAATGGCCGGCGGCGTATCTCGGGCAACCGTACCCACCATGGCTGGCATGGTCGCGGCGCTCTCAGGTTTATTTTTGAGTTTTTGGTTGCAGCGCAAATACGAGCAGGAGCGCGAAAGCTTGAATGAACACTTGACGCTTGATCATTAACGGATTCACATCAATGTACAGCCAAATTCACATACACTTTTCGAACACGACACTATTCAACCCTGCATTAGGGGAGCTATAAATGAGACGAGTATCTAAAAGCAGACAAGAAGACGATACTAAAATCGACATTACGCCAATGTTAGACGTGGTTTTTATAATGCTGATTTTCTTTATCGTAACAGCCAGCTTTATTAAAGAAAGTGGCGCCAAGATTACTAAACCAGATGCCAATACCGCGGAAAGAAAACCCAAAGCAACTATTTTGCTGGCGATTGATGAACGCGACGAGATATGGCTAGACAGAAAATCCATTGATCCGCGAGCTATCAAAGCTTCTATTGCTAGATTGCGTGCTGAAAACCCTGAAGGCGAAGTCGTTGTACAAGCCGATATTGAATCTACCGCCGAAACGGTGATTAAGGTTGTTGATGCACTTAAGGGCGCCGGTATTCCGATTCCAACCGTTGCGACTACCACGGAGTAGTTTATGTTTAGATCAGTACAATCATTTATCATCGCCATTTTTGTAACGCTCGGGCTTATCTTTGGTATGTATGCCTTGATCAAACAGGATGAACCAGAATTAGGTGAGCGTAATTCACTTAAACTGCCTGATTTTGTGCATGTGCCAAAAAATGAAGACGTGCAGACGATCGCACCTAAGCCAGATCGTCCTGATGACGTCCAAGAGCAGCCCGATGTGCCGGATGTAGATATTGTTCCTGATCGTGTCGATGTAAACAGTAATCTGTCGCTTGGAGCAGTTAAATTGGGTATTAACCGTGATTTAAAAGGCTTCAACTCGAACGATGGTGAATATTTGCCTATTTTTCGAGCACCTCCGGTCTATCCGCGTCGAGCTCAAGAACGTGGGCTTTGTGGCTGGGTGGAGCTGACTTATACCGTCACAGCCAGCGGTGGTACTCGCGATCCGTTTGTGACGGCGAGCTCATCATCCATTTTTGAAAAAGCGGCTAAAAAGGCTGCGCTTAAATACAAATACAAACCTCGCCAAGTGGGTGGAAAACCTGTGGATGTACCAAACGTCGCGATTCGTATTAAATTTGAGATAGAAGGTGGTTGTTAGGGCGGTATCACGGTCTATTCTAGATAGATACTTGATCAATAACGTAGAAAGGTGAATTTATGATTAGCACTAGATTATTAAAACCAATATTGACAATAGCTTTATCCACTGCCTTGGTGTTGCCGTTAACGGCTGTAGTAGAAACCTCGTTGCTAGCAACTCAGCAAGCATTTTCGCAAGAACAAAGCCAGCGCAAGACTAAGCGAGTAGAATCGATTCGTCAGCAGCATATTAAAACGTTTGAGAAAATCCAAGAAGCCTTTGATGCCGATAATTTCACTGAAGCAAATCGTCAGCTCAGTAAGTTGGCAGGCGAAGGAGACCTCAACAACATAGAAAAAGCCTATATTGCCAATTACAAAGGTAATATCTTCTTCACGCAGGATAACTTACGGGGTGCGCTATCCGAATTTAAAAAAGTTACCCGTACTCGCGACGGTATTCCTGATGGTTTTTATAACCAAATTTTGTATGTGATTGCCCAGGTTTTGTTCTCAATGGAGAATTATCCAGAGGCTCTTCGGTACGCTCAGAATTGGTTTAAAACTCAAGCCGACCCTTCAGCAGATGCATACATGTTAGTAGGCCAAGCCTATTATCAAATGAAAAATTACAATCAAGCGCTGCCTAATGTGCAAAAAGGCATTTCCAAATACGTTGAGTTGGGCAGTATTCCTAAAGAAGGTTGGTTAAACTTATTAAGCAGCATTTATCGTCAGAAAAACGATTTCAATAAGATGTTGCCGGTTGTTAAACAATTGGTGCAGCACTACCCCAAGAAAACGTACTTGATTACAATGGCCGGTGTTTATAATGAGTTGGACGATCCAGCTCGTATGACGGCTATGTATCAAGCTATGGATGACAAGGGTCTATTGAGTAGCGAATCAGAATTGGTTACATTAGCGTCTCTTCAGTTGAGTCAAGACAACCCTTATAAGGCCTCTACTATTATGGAAAAAGGTTTAAACAGTGGTGTCATAAAGAAAAATCTTAAAAATTATAGAATCTACTCACAATCCTTGTACCTAGCAAAGGAGTATGAGGACGCATTGCCGCCATTAAAACAGGCTGCCCAGTTGTCACCAGAAGGCAAATTGTATAATCAATTAGGCCAGTCATACATTGCGCTCAACCGCTGGAAAGAAGCTGAAAGCGCCATTAACAGTGCTTTGAAAAAAGGTAAGCTTACCAATACTGGCCAGACCATAATAAGTCTAGGTTTGGTGCAGTTCGAACAAAAGAAATATGAGGCTTCTAAAAAGACCTTTGGTCGAGCTTTGCAACACAGCAAGGTGGCCGCATCTGCTGGTAAGTGGATTGAATATGTTAAAAACGAACAGTTTCGGATTAAAGAACTTAACAAACCAATCGTTATTAATACCGATGTTGATGTGTCGTAGAGAATTATCTGAACCTTTATTCGCAGCTTAATTGTGTAAAGGTTTGAGAAAAAGGTTTAAGTAAAAACGAATACACCATAGCCCCTGCTATGGTCCGATTAAGAGGTTAGATATGGGTGTAGCAGTATTGAAGTCCGTCGCAATAAAAAGTGTGTTGAGCATGTCGTTGATCGCTTTAATTCCAACGGCTGCCTTGGCTGATAAGACAGATGACATTGTTAATGCTGGTGTTAGTCGAACAAAAGCAGGAGCTAGCTCGCAAAAGCGCATTGATGGTATTGCTGAAGAAACGGAAAAAATCATTTCTAAGTTTCATCAAACATCGAAAGTGGTTGAAGGTCTAAAAGTTTATAACGATCGTTTGCGCCGTACCCTAGCTGCACAGGACGAAGCAAAAGGAAAGTTAGAGCAATCTATCGAAGATGCATCATTAATCGAGCGCCAAATAGTGCCTTTGATGCTTAGAATGATTAGCGGCCTAGAACAATTTATCCAAGTTGATATCCCGTTTAAACTTGAAGAACGTAATGAACGCGTACAGCGAATAAAAGGTTACTTAAACAACGCCAATATCTCGGCCGCGGAGCGATTTCGTAACGTCTTACAGGCATATTCAATTGAAAATAGTTACGGTCAGAGTATCGATGTTTATACCGATACGCTCTCTTTGAGCAGCGGTGA
>CAZJWW010000033.1:4763-19981 GCA_964549895.1 uncultured Gammaproteobacteria bacterium | reverse complement strand
GATCAGATTCAATTGGTTTATTTTTATTCATCACAAATTATTAATTTTAATCAGCGCAGCCTTGAGCGGGTTTTAATAAACAGCCCTGAGCGGGTTTTAATAAACAGCCTTGAGTGGGTTTTAATAACGAATTAGGTTGAGCGGCGATACTGCCCACCCACTTCGAAAAACGCATCGGTTAATTGCCCAAGAGAACAATACTTCACAGCTTCCATCAGCGCCTCGAAACCATTGCCACCCTCGTTAATCACTTGCTTAATATTATCCAACACTTCGGGTGACATATCAGCATGTCGTTCTTTGAAATCAGTCACTCGTTCTATTTGGCATTGTTTTTCTTCTTCCGTAGACCGTGCTAACTCTACGTCAAATTCTTCTGGTTCTCCATCAGCTATAAAGGTATTAACACCGATTAATGGATAGCTGCCATCATGTTTTTGGGTTTCATACTTGATGGATTCTTCTTGAATCACACCCCGTTGATAGCCCGTTTCCATCGCACCCAATACACCACCACGGTCAGAGATTCGTTCAAACTCTTGCAATACGGCCTCTTCAACCAAGTCAGTTAGTTCGTCAACAACGAATGAGCCTTGCATAGGGTTTTCATTTTTCGCTAAACCAAATTCTCGGTTAATAATTAATTGAATCGCCAATGCTCTGCGTACCGACTCTTCAGTTGGCGTCGTTATCGCTTCATCGTAAGCATTAGTATGTAAACTATTGCAGTTGTCGTTGATCGCCAACAGCGCTTGTAAGGTAGTACGAATATCATTGAACTGCATTTCCTGAGCATGCAAAGATCGCCCAGAGGTTTGAATATGATATTTGAGTTTTTGGCTCTTAGCATTAGCACCGTATTTATCGCGCATCGCCACCGCCCAAATACGCCTAGCAACACGACCGATCACGGTGTACTCTGGATCCATGCCATTAGAAAAGAAGAAACTTAAATTCGGCGCAAAATCATCTACATGCATACCGCGTGCCAAGTAAGTTTCGACAAAAGTAAATCCATTTGCCAAGGTAAACGCGAGTTGCGATATGGGGTTCGCACCCGCTTCAGCAATGTGATAACCCGAAATCGACACGGAGTAAAAATTGCGAACCTCATTGTCAATAAAGTATTGCTGAATATCCCCCATCATGCGCAGGCTAAATTCTGTAGAGAAGATACACGTATTCTGACCTTGATCTTCTTTCAGAATATCGGCTTGTACCGTACCTCGAACTGCGCGCAATGCCTTTGATTTAATTTCGGCGGTTTCGCTATCGTCTGGTTGTCGACTATTTTCTACAGCAAACTTATCTAATTGCTGATCTATTGCCGTGTTCAAAAACATGGCCAAAATAGTCGGTGCTGGGCCATTGATGGTCATTGATACTGATGTCGTTGGTGAACATAAATCAAAACCATCAAACAGCTGTTTCATATCATCGAGGTTTGCCACCGAGACACCGGAATTTCCAATTTTGCCATAAATATCTGGCCGCGTAGCAGGGTCAAATCCGTAGAGAGTGACTGAATCAAACGCCGTTGAAAGACGTATTGCGCCAGCATGCTCGGACAATCGTTTAAATCGCTGATTGGTGCGTTGCGGACTCCCCTCACCTGCAAACATACGGGCTGGGTCCTCGCCCTCTCGCTTAAATGGAAATACCCCAGCTGTATACGGAAAAAATCCCGGCAAGTTCTCCCGACGTAACCAACTTAGTAATTCACCGTGACCAGAATATCGCGGCACCGCAACTCGTGATACTAAGGAGCCGGAAAGACTTTCGTGTACTAATTTAGTGGTTATCTCTTTGCCATTGGGCAGTACATCTATGCGTTCATGCCCTGCATAGCTAGCTTTAACCTCGGGCCAGTTGGCTATTAATTTTTTACTTTCATTGCTAAGCCGATCTTCTCGTTGCTCAATCAATTCAGCAATATCACTATTGGGTTCACCTAACATGCGTTGCGACTCTTGCAAGGCCTGTCGCTCCTCGGCCAAACCTGCTTGATCCGCTGACTTTTGATGATAGGCGCGGATACTTTCCGATATTTCTGCTAGATAACGTTGTCGAGAGGCCGGCACCACAACCGATCGCTCAGACGGCACTCTAATATCTATATAAGGCAACTTTGAAGACCAATCACGCAATCTTCTATCGCCCAGTTTGTCCGAACGCAATACCCTAAGTAAACCATGGTACGCCGAGGTAACACCGTCATCGCCAAATCGTGAAGCAATACTTCCAAATACGGGTAATTCACTGGGTTTAGTATCCCAAGCCTCTCGGTTGCGTTGTACTTGTTTAGCCACATCTCGTAACGCGTCCGCCGCACCTTTACGATCAAATTTATTGATAACGACTAAATCTGCAAAATCCAGCATATCAATTTTTTCGAGCTGACTTTGTGCGCCAAATTCGGGCGTCATCACATACATAGAACTGTCCACATAAGACACTATGCCTGCATCACCCTGACCAATACCTGGCGTCTCGACAACAATAAGATCAAAATTAAAATTCCGCACTGCAGCGATAATTTCTTTCAAACTATGAGGCACCTCACCCACCGCGCCACGGGTAGCAATAGAACGCATAAAAATGTTCTTAGCATAGATCGAATTCATACGAATTCGATCTCCCAGAAGCGCGCCACCCGTTTTGCGTCGCGTTGGATCAATCGCCAGTACCGCGATACGTACTTGGTCCTTGCTGTCATTACGAAAGCGTCGAACTATTTCATCCGTTAGCGAAGACTTTCCAGCGCCGCCGGTTCCGGTAATACCCAAGACCGGTGTTGCTGTAGTGGAAGCCAATTTAATCTTTGCCAGAGCGGCTTCGTCTAGGGTTTGTGATTCAATAGCGGTAATTAATTTTGATAATGAATAATAATCATCGGAGTCACTCAGAGCGCTTTGCACATCAATAATTTCCGCAGAGCGACAACGATCAAGCATATCTTGAATCATTCCAACCAGACCTAATTCCATTCCATCTTGCGGTGAATAAATACGCTCGACGCCGTAACCATGCAGCTCTTCTATTTCCGAAGGAATAATAACGCCACCACCGCCACCAAAAACACGAATATGTTCAGCACTATTCTCTTTGAGCATATCGACGATGTACTTAAAATACTCTACGTGCCCACCCTGATAGGAACTCAATGCGATACCTTGAACGTCTTCTTGTAAGGCCGCTTGCACTACTTCCGCCACCGATCGATTGTGAGCCAGATGAATCACCTCGACGCCGAGACTCTGCAATATTCGACGCATAATATTAATTGAAGCGTCATGGCCGTCAAACAAACTGGCTGCAGTAATAAAACGCAATGGAACCACGCTAACTTCAGGGTCCGACTTATCGTTGTTTACTAAACTGCTAGACACTGGCGTAGCCAGTTTAACTTTAGATTTAGTACTCATATTTTTTTTAGCCTCAACTGCGGTTTGAGTTGCATAGAACCTTATTAGACCTATTGTTTTAATAGCTTGGACATAGTGACTTTAAGCCCTGCATGTAAGCGCTCAGTTTCATCTAGGTTTTTCGGATTTGCGAGCCAGAAATAAACAATGCCCACGACGCTCGCGCTAAATTGCGCGGCAATAGAATCAGCTTCGCGCTTTACCGAATCGCTGATATTCGGATCATTCAAAATCCAATTAACCACGTCTTTGAAACGACGTTCATGAATCCCTGTTATTATTTCTCCAAGCTCTGAATCTGTATTGATTGATTCAAACCAAAGCGTGTAAAAAGTACGCACGTAGTCAGGTGCTTCAACGCAAAACCGATAGTGTTGATCTAGCGCTTTCTCAACCGCTAAAAGTCCCATTTCATCGCCAACCGACGATTTTAATTGCGCCAACCAATTATCGCCAAGTCTGCGAACCACAAAACTGAAAAGGCGATCTTTAGAACCAAAGCGGTTACTTGCCAGGCCTCGACTATAACCTGCCAACACACCAACATCTTTTAAGCTAGTTGCCGCCGTACCGTGATCAATGATTAGCTTGATGGTAGCCTCAAACATGCGCAAATCAGAGAGCTCGGTGCGCTCTGCTTGCGTTAGTCTGGCTTCTTTTGCAACCACCCTTTGTGAATCCGTGGCTTCAACCGAACCCCTATCTATAATAGTCCTTGCATCTAAGGCGTTGGGAACCATATTCTATCCAAAGGACTCAGCAGTTAGTTCACAGCCTATCGCCGCTCCAGCAACGACCGCATCGCCATGAGCACTAGCGCGTGGCATGAGTTGCCGAATATAAAATCGTGCTGCTAAGACTTTATTCTCGTAAAAACGCTTGTCACCCTTACTCGACAAAATTTCCTGATTGGCTAACTTTTGGTTGGCTAGTAAAGCGCTGCGTAAGTGATACCAAGCGCCCAAAACATAACCCGTTTGCATTAAGAAATTAAAGGAGACAGCTCCCTCAAATTTGGCGCTACTCGATGCGTTCTCAAGAATATAATCGGCCACTGCTGTTAAATCTGCTTTTGCCGATGATACTAAACTCGCCAACTCCGCAAATATACTGCCTTCTTCAACCAAGTCTTTTGCTTCGACTAGGGTTGCCTCAATTTCCTCTAGAAATGTGGAAAAACCAACGCCACTATCGCGAATTAATTTGCGACCTACCAGATCGTTGGCTTGTATAGCATTAGTACCTTCGTATATTGAGGTAATGCGCGCGTCTCTATAATGTTGCGCCACGCCCGTTTCTTCGATATACCCCATGCCGCCATGCACTTGTACTCCTAACGACGTAACTTCATTAACCAGCTCAGTGCACCACGCTTTTGTAATAGGCGTTAGCAACGCAAACCGACGAGCGTGATAAGCGCGTTCGTCTTCGTCCTTCGAATTTTTACGAAAATCATGCGAAATCGACGCGTCAAAGCACAGCGCTCGCATAGCATCGTTCATAGATTTCATTTGCATCAGCATCCGTCGCACATCGGCGTGACCAATAATCGCAGTGGCCTCGCCAGTTTCTGGGTCGCGACCTTGGACACGCTCTTTGGAATAAGCCAAGGCGTCTTGATAAGCACGTTCTGATAAGCCTAGTCCCTCAAGCCCAACTTCAAGCCTAGCATGGTTCATCAAGGTAAACATACAGGCTAAACCTTGCCCAGGTTTACCAATCATAGAGCCGATTGCACCGTCATTGTCACCAAAACTCATAACACAAGTGGGGCTCGCATTAATACCAAGTTTGTGCTCAGTAGATACAACTTTAAGATCATTGCGCTCACCAAGACTGCCGTCTTCATTGACAAGGTATTTGGGTACTACGAATAGGCTTAAACCTTTAACCCCCGCAGGCGCATCTACTAACGGCGCGAGTACGATATGGATAATATTTTCAGACATATCGTGCTCACCCCAGGAGATATATATCTTTTGACCTTTTATCCGATATTGGTCACCGTCTGGAGTCGCTTTCGTCTTAAGGTTAGAAAGATCTGAACCAGCATGAGACTCGGTCAAATTCATAGTCCCAGTCCACTCACCCGAAATTAGTTTTGGTAGATATGTCGCCTTTATTTCATCGCTAGCATGGGCCGCCACAGCATCGATCGCACCAGCGCTTAGCATCGGGCAAATTGATAATGCCATATTGGCACTGTTCCAAAATTCTCCGATTGCCATATGCAGCGTAAATGGCAAACCTTGACCACCGTACTGAGGGTCCTGAGCTATGCTCTCCCAGCCATTATCAACAAATAACTGGTAGGCTTCTTTGAATCCATCGGGTGTCTTTACTTCGCCGTTTTTAGCGGTACTGTGTTGAACATCACCGATACGATTGATGGGGGCGAAGACCTCGCTGGCAAACTTACCTGCTTGTTCGAGTACGGCCTCAACCAACTCTTTATTTGCCTCTTCGAACTCAGGAATTGCAGTGAGTTTATTCATTTGTACTAGTTCGTATAGTACAAATAAAACTTCTTGAATCGGTGCTTTATAATCTGTCATAACGTTTTTACCTTTAAATTTTAGGCCTTGGAGAAATTCAAATAGCGCACATCAGAACATACTTGTTCGCAACAAGCAAATTAAAGTCACTTCTATATTATCGAATGAAAAAACTTATTGTATACAAACAACTCAATTTATTGCTAAATAGGCCAGATTGTCGCCATTATCGGTCATTATTGTTGACAATATTGAGTTTAGGCTTCATTATGTCGCGCGCATATGAATACCCCTATGAGTGACAATCAATTCGACATAGCCATTAGCCAACTGGATCGAGCCGTCGGCAAAGAAGACATCACTTTGAGCGATCAAACCACTACGGCCCTTCGCGAAGAAATAGTCAAAGGTGACATTGCGCCTGGCGAGAAACTAAATGAGCCCAGATTGGCCGAGCAGTTTTCAGTAAGCCGCGGCCCTCTGCGCGAAGCGATAAGGCGCCTAGTTGCCATGGGCTTAATAAGGCATATCCCAAATGTAGGAGCCAGCGTTGTAACACTCAGCCTCGCCAACATCAGCGATCTATACGATGTTCGTGAAGCGTTAGAAGGCAAAGCAGCTGCTTTAGCTGCTACCAACATGAGCGATGAAGACCGGATTAAATTGCGTGAGTTGATCGAAATCCATCGGCAACATATCAAAACCAACGCCGGACAATACATGCAAGCTGAAGGCGACTTTGACTTTCACTACAGAATAATCAAAGGGAGCGGCAATGCCATGCTAACGCATCAACTTTGTCATGAGTTATATCACTTAGTTCGGATGTTTCGTTATCAAACCAGTCGATTTAAGACTCGATCAAATCGTGCGCTGGTGGAGCATGAGCAATTGGTTTATGCCATTGAACAACGGGACCCAAATATGGCGGAGATGCTAATGCGCAGGCACATTGCGCGCGCTAAGGAATCGATCGTAAATTATTTTACTGAAGCAAATTTAAATTCATAACAATAAACAGCGGATCAAATCCATGAATAGTTTATTAGCACAGAAGGACCAATCGGCCGGCAAACGCTTTAGGGAAGCGCTAGCCAACTCCCAACCCCTACAAATCATGGGCACCATTAATGCTTACACGGCCCTGATGGCGACTAAGATTGGTCACCAAGCCGTATATATTTCTGGCGGTGCTTGCGCCAACGCCTCCTATGGCTTACCTGATTTGGGCATGACGAGTATGAACGATGTACTCGAAGATGCACGTCGCATTACTGCTGTTGTCGATACGCCTTTGTTGATTGATATAGATACCGGATGGGGAGGCGCGTTTAACATCGCTAGAACCGTAAAAGAAGCCATTCGCGCTGGAGTCGCAGCGGTACACATTGAAGATCAAGTTGCGCAAAAGCGATGCGGTCATCGACCCAACAAAGAAATTGTGACACAAGAAGAAATGGTGGACCGTATCAAAGCAGCCGTGGATGCCAAGACTGATGATTCATTTTTTATAATGGCTCGTACAGACTCATACGCAATTGAAGGCCTACAAGCGTCGATAGATCGCGCAGGTGCTTACATCGAAGCTGGGGCCGATGGTATTTTTGCCGAAGCGATGGCCAGCCTAGACGAATACCAAAATTATGATGATGCCGTTAAAGCACCGTTATTAGCGAATATGACCGAATTTGGCATGTCACCTTTATTCACTAAAGAAGAACTCGCAACGCATGGGGTAAATATGATTCTCTATCCCTTGACCGCAACTCGGGCGATGAATAAAGCCGCCGAGACAGTCTATCGTGATGTGCTCGAGAAAGGCCATCAAAAAGACATGGTCGATTCTATGCAAACCCGCATGGAGTTGTACGACTACTTAAATTATCAGGAATATGAAGACACGCTTGATAAGTTATTTTCACAAGGCAAAAATTTATAAGGCGCAAAAACCGACCTAACAATCGAACGCAACCAATCGACTACAACACAAGGGCATTAAGATGGCAACAGACAAAAAACTAAGCGGCGCGGGCTTGCGCGGACAAGTAGCGGGACAAACTGCGTTGTGCACGGTAGGCACTCAGGGTTCAGGACTGAATTATCGTGGTTACGATGTAGATGACTTGGCAGAAAATTGCATCTTCGAAGAAGTTGCTCATCTTATTCTTAGAGGTCATCTGCCTACCCAATCGGAATTAGATGCATATCAAGAACAATTGCACAGCCTGCGTGAATTGCCAGCGGCGCTAAAAGCAGGTCTGGAATTGATTCCCGCCAGCGCTCACCCTATGGATGTCATGCGTACTGGTGTTTCTCTGTTAGGCAACCTTGAACAAGAAACCGATTTCTCCCAACAAGGTGACAAGGTAGATCGTATTCTAGCCCTACTCCCAGCCATAGTTGTTTACTGGTATCGTTTCTCGCACGATGGCGTTCGCGTAGATACCAATACAGGGGCCGCGACTATTGGTGGTCACTTTCTGCATATGTTGCATGATGCTGCACCAAGCAAGTTGCACGAGCAGGTAATGAACGTATCCCTAGTTTTATACGCCGAGCATGAATTCAATGCCTCAACGTTTAACGGTCGAGTTGCGGCCTCCACGCTCACCGACATTCATTCGGTTATTACTGGTGCCATTGGCACGCTGCGCGGTCCCCTGCATGGTGGAGCGAATGAAGCAGCAATGGAAATGATCGAGCAATGGTCATCTGCTGACGAAGCAGAAACCGCGATTATGAAAAAGCTAGAAAACAAAGAGCTGATTATGGGCTTTGGTCACGCGGTGTATAAAGAAAGAGATCCGCGTAATGCCATTATAAAAAAATGGTCTGGGAAACTCGCAGAAGAAGTCGGTGATGACGTTCTTTACCCAGTATCAGTGCGCTGCGAGGCAGTTATGAAGCGTGAAAAAGGCATGTTTTGTAATGCCGATTTTTTCCACGCATCTGCCTACAACTTTATGGGTATTCCAACAGGTTTGTTCACACCAATCTTTGTAATGTCACGAGTTACAGGTTGGGCAGCTCACGCGTTTGAACAACGAGCTAACAATCGAATTATTCGCCCCAGCGCGGAATACACGGGCCCAGAACATCGCAAAGTCACGGCCATTGAAGATCGATAAGATCAGCGCTGCAAGATCAAGGTTTACGAAATTTCAGGGTGAAACGATCGCTGTCTCCCTCAATGCTGTCATCAGTGGAATCATAGATCAACTCATCCGCTGGACGTGAATGTAGATTGCTATAATCTTCAAAAAGAAAACCAGCGGCCACGGCTTCTTTGATGATTTGTACAGGGTCCATCCGTCGCCAACGTTCTTCATCATAGACCTCCATATGACGCTTGGTGTGATCAACCATCCCAAATATGCCACCGGGCTTTAGCGCTCGAAACACAGCTCGATTAACGGCTACTCTTGCGGCTTCGGTCATATTATGTAAATTTCTAAAAGTCAGGGCTACATCTAGATCACTAACACCAAAATCTAACTCATCAGCACCCGCATCAAGCTGGGTTGGGTCGTCGGTGCGTTGTAAGTCGGCATGTTTACCAATAATTTTTACGTGTTGAAGTTCATGCTCTTCTAACTTAAGTCGTTCTTCCCGAACATTAATAGCTAAATAAAGCTGACCAGCGTCTTTTAAGTAAGAGCCCAAAATTTTTGTATACCAACCGCTGCCTGGCAACAATTCAAGTACCGAAGCATCGCTACTAACTTCGAAAAATCTTAGTGTCTCAGCCGGTTTGCGACTGGCGTCACGATCAGTGTCATCGCCTCGAATACTCGCGCTCAAAGCCTGTTCAAGAGTTGTTTCAGCAACGGGAGCACTAACACAGATTGCACTCAACGTTAGCAATACCAATAATAAAACTGAGCTTCGCTGATCAAATATCATATTTCATTCCTTAGCTAATAAATTAAACAGCTGAAAATTAGATACAAATTTCACCACTATAGTAAGGTGTCATTATTAATATTGCCAACAAAAAAAGCCCGCTGTTAGGCAGGCTTCCTCTGATTACCTTTAGGACCAGCCAGGCAATAATTGGTGGGTTGGGTGAATTTAGTTAATCGTCGGTATTTGTCCTTTCAGCTTTTCTTCTACCTGTGCTTTTATCATCTCTTCAATCGATTTCAATCGATCGAGATCTTCCACCGAGTACGTTGCCATTTCTTCTGCAGTCATGTCGGAAGGCAGCTTGGTGATCTCAATAACTTCGCCGGTATCAGGGTCTGTATATATGATAGGTTCTGGTGTGATCGCTTCAGCTTGTTGAACGAGACCGTCGGCTTTTTTGCCCGCATGACCGTCAGCTAATGCTTGATTACCGCTGAATGCAATTAACGCCGCAATACTGGTTGTTAATAGGGTTTTGTTAAAATATTCTTTGCTAAACATAAGTAGGTACCTCATAGGAGTTAGGTAGGTTAAAAGTAGCGTTGCCGTAATAATAAGCTTTATCAACCCAAATACGTGTCCTCTAGCACGTTTTTCAAACAGAAAATCATCTAATAGATCGCCTCTAACGCCCCAATTCCAACGTCAGAGAAAGCTTATGCAACGGTAACTAGTGTATGACTATTTTCGACTTAACATCCAAATCTAAAACGCAATTAATCGCACCTTCGCGTAAATTACTCAGCCGTTATTGATTACTTAAATTTAAATAATATGTTGTGCTAGATAACTCCTTGGTTTCGAGCAAATTAATCTATAAATAGATAGATTAATTAAGTTGTTGCCAATTAAACCACGTTAATAATTAATGCACCTCTGACTCCCTAAATTCAGAAGCAATCACCTGGAACTTTGACAAAACCCTCCATTAATACTCGCGCACTGCGACTCATAGTCGCTTTTTTTGCAGTCCATTGTCCATCAATTTGACTAGCTTGCCCTCCTACCTTAAGCGTTCCTGACGGGTGTCCAAAGCGTACTGAACTGCGCTCTCCGCCACCGGCAGCGAGGTTAACCAAAGTACCTGGAATCGCAGAGGCAATACTAATAGCAACAGCCGCCGTGCCCATCATTGCGTGGTGCAATTGCCCCATGGACAGTGCACGCACCACTAAGTCAATATCGCTTGCAGTGACTGATTTACCGCTCGATGCGATATAGTCTTGGGCCTTGCCAACAAACGCCACTTTCGGTGTGTGTTGTCGGGTAGTGGCTTCTTCGAGTTTTTCAATAAGACCCATGCGTATTGCTCCGTGTGCACGAATAGTTTCAAACATGGACAGGGCCTTGGCATCGCCATTGATGTCATCTTGCAATTCCGTTCCCTTATAACCAATTTCATCTGCATTAAGGAAAATTGTCGGAATACCAGCGTTAATCAGAGTTGCCTTGAGTACTCCAACTCCAGGAACCGCCAGATCATCGACTAGATTTCCGGTAGGAAACATAGCAGCGTCAGCGGCAGCTGGATTAATAAACTCTATTTGTACTTCTGCCGCAGGAAATGTTACGCCATCTAATTCAAAACTTCCTGTTTCTTGCACATCACCATTGCTCATCGGAACTTGGGAGACAATCGTCTTTTGAATATTAGCTTGCCAAATCCGCACCGTAGCAATGCCATTTTTAGGTAAATTACTGGCACCCACCAAACCATTACTAATAGCCACTGGCCCTACCGCTGCCGACAGATTCCCACAATTACCACTCCAATCAATCAGGGGTTTATCAATCGCTACTTGGCCGAATAAATAATCCACATCGTGCTCGGGCTTAGTGCTTTTAGACAGGATTACTACCTTACTGGTACTCGAAGTCGCAGAACCCATTCCATCAATTTGCTTGCCATAGGGATCAGGGCTGCCAATAATACGCAACAAGAGTGCATCACGCTCAGGGCCTGCTCGTTGAGCTGATTCAGGTAAATCACTGAGATTAAAAAATACACCTTTGCTGGTACCACCACGCACATAGATAGCCGGAATTTTAATTTGTGGAGCTTGAGCCATAATCATTTAATTAACGTTAGAAGATTCTAAAAAATCTTGTGCAAACCGCTGTAATACTCCGCCCGCCTCATAAATAGTGACTTCTTCTTCGGTATCCAAACGACACGTCATTGGCACCTCTAGCATCTCACCATTCTTGCGTGTAATAACTAAGGTCAATGTACAACCAGGTGTTGGATCACCAATAACATCGTAGGATTCACTCCCATCCAATTCCAGTGTCTGGCGATTGGTATTGGCTTGAAATTCCAATGGCAGCACACCCATGCCAATTAAATTAGTTCTATGAATACGTTCAAACCCCTCTGCGGCAATCGCTTCAACACCAGCAAGGCGCACACCTTTAGCAGCCCAATCGCGCGATGAACCTTGACCATAATCCGCACCTGCAACAATGATGAGTGGCTGCTTGCGCGCCATATAGGTTTCAATTGCTTCCCACATGCGAGTTACTTCGCCCTCAGGCTCAATTCGTGCTAATGAACCCTGCACTATTTCACCGTTTTCCTGCACCATTTCATTCAACAATTTAGGATTGGCAAAAGTAGCACGTTGCGCGGTTAAGTGATCACCGCGATGGGTAGCGTAGGAATTGTAGTCCTCTTCTGGCAAACCCATTTTATCTAAATACTCTCCCGCCGCACTACTTTTAAGAATTGCGTTCGAAGGCGATAAATGATCGGTAGTAATATTGTCGCCCAACACAGCCAAGGGGCGCATTCCAGTTAGGCTGCGTTTACCAGCCAGTCCGCCCTCCCAGTAAGGCGGGCGACGAATATAAGTACTCATCTCACGCCAGTCATAAAGTGGGCTGATCTGCGCGCCACTATCAATCTGTACAGCAAACATAGGGTTATAAACGTCACGATATTGTTGCGGTTTGACACTAGCATCAACAATAGCGTCGATTTCTTCATCGCTCGGCCAAATATCTTTAAGCGTCACTGGCTTGCCGTCTTGATCATGACCAAGTACTCCGCCTTCGATATCAAAACGAATAGTGCCAGCAATTGCATAAGCTACAACCAGCGGGGGCGACGCCAAAAAGGCCTGTTTTGCATAAGGATGAATGCGCCCATCAAAATTGCGGTTTCCAGACAGCACCGCAGTTGCGTAAAGATCACGGTCAATCACTTCTTGTTGAATCAATGGGTCCAACGCACCACTCATGCCATTACAAGTAGTGCAAGCAAATGCGACTACGCCAAAACCAAGATCTTCCAATTCTGGCAGTAGTTTAGATTCTTCTAGATACAACTGAACTGTTTTTGAGCCTGGTGCCAATGAAGACTTCACCCAAGGCTTGCGCTTTAAGCCGAGTCGATTAGCATTGCGTGCAATCAAACCGGCGGCGATCATATTGCGCGGATTACTGGTATTAGTACAACTGGTAATCGCAGCGATAATGAGCGCTCCGTCTGGCATATGACCTTGCCAATGCTCTAAGTCGACTACTTCTTCAACGTCACCAACGATACCTTGCATGGCCAAATCAGAAGTTGCCACACGGCGATGCGGATTTGAAGGCCCGGCAATATTACGCACCACACTAGACAAATCGAAGCGCAACACTCGTTCGTATTCGGCGTCTTTTAGGCTGCCTGACCACAAGCCTGCTTGCTTGGCATAGGTCTCAACCAACTTAACTTGCTTTTCATCGCGACCTGTTAAGGTTAGATAATCGATGGTATTTTGATCAATGTAAAACATCGCTGCGGTGGCGCCAAACTCCGGTGTCATATTTGAAATAGTGGCGCGATCACCCAATGTCAATGCTGATGCACCTTCACCATAAAACTCAAGGTAAGAGGACACTACCCTTTGCTCACGCAAGAACTCAGTCAGCGCTAGGACAATATCGGTAGCGGTAATTCCTGGTTGGCGTTTACCCGTTAGTTCGACACCAACAATATCGGGTAAACGCATATAAGAGGCACGGCCTAGCATTACGCTCTCAGCCTCTAGGCCACCAACCCCTATTGCCATAACCCCTAGAGCATCGACATGCGGAGTATGGCTATCGGTACCAACTAATGTATCGGGAAATGCCACGCCATCCTGCGCGTGCACCACCACAGACATACGCTCCAAATTAATTTGATGCATGATTCCATTACCTGGTGGAATAACATCGACATTTTTAAACGCCTTTTTTGTCCAATTAATAAAATGAAAACGGTCTTCATTGCGGCGGTCTTCAATTGCTCGGTTTTTTTCAAAGGCGTCTTTCTCAAAACCACCGTGTTCCACCGCCAATGAGTGATCAACTATCAGTTGAGTTGGTACAACAGGGTTTACTTGCGATGGGTCTCCACCCTTTTCAGCAATAGCATCACGCAAACCCGCAAGATCAACTAAGGCTGTTTGTCCCAAAATATCGTGGCATACCACACGTGCGGGGAACCAAGGAAAATCTAAATCACGTTTACGCTCAATAATTTGCCTCAGTGAGGCCTCTAAAGAATCTGGCGAACAGCGTCGAAGTAAATTTTCAGCCAACACGCGCGAAGTATAAGGCAATTTTTCGTAAGCACCAGCCTGAATGTCATTGACGGCGGATCTGGTATCAAAATAATCAAGGCTAGTGCCAGCTAGCGGTTTGCGATAAGCGGTATTCATAAGCTTAAATATGATTTATCGGAACACGTAATGAGAAAAATGAGAATGCCGTTATTGTATACAATAAATACCATTAATATTGAATTTTTATGTATAAAAGGAAATTAATAATCGTGATTGTTGACAATATCCGCGATGAGAAAGGTGTTCAAAATTAGTGTAACGTGGATTCAACATGCCAAAAGACCTGTTTTAATAGACTCTCTAGTTATAACAAATATTGCCGCGTCACCTATTTAGTCATGAAATTTAATTATATCTTGCATAAATACTAACCATTTTTAAAAGCTCTCAAATTCGCGCATAGTACCCGCATCGGGAGTTAACGCTCCTAATAAAAAACGAAAAAATTGTTTCAATTCAATCAACAGTATGATTCTAGAAGACTTAGGCTCATTACATTAAATATCAGAACATAGGCAAAACGATGGAAGTCATTACACTCATCACCCTATGTCTACTTGGTGCAGTAGTTTATACGGAACTTTCTGGTCAATAGAGATTTAGTTAAAAACAAAGCGCCCGAGTTGGGTTTGTGAGAATTTATTCACGCATACTTGCGCTCTAGCTACACCTTCTCCTCTGGTCATATCGACCTGCTAGCTAGATCAACTTAACATTGCCGCTTATCCCAAAAAGATAAGCGGTTTTTTTTACCTACAGGATGTAGGTATGTTGCGAGAGCAGGACGCGGTAGCAACTCA
>CAZJWW010000033.1:0-4663 GCA_964549895.1 uncultured Gammaproteobacteria bacterium | reverse complement strand
CCTCAGCCGCTTATCCGAAAGGATAAGCGGCTTTTTTACCTACAGGATGTAGGTACATCGCGGTCGCATGGATGCGAAAGAGCAATGTTGAGGTAATCGACACGCCACAACAGAACAAACAAAGTCATAGATCCTCCGTTACCCAATTGGTACATCGCGGTCGCATGGACTAGTTGCGCTTTAGGGTATCCGAACGACTGAATGGATTCAGGAGGTAGAGCAACGCATGGAGCAGTTGCCGAAGAGCGATGTTGAGGTAATCAACATGCCACTGCCTTCCAGTCAATTCATATACCCTGCTTTTCCATCCAAGCCTGCCGAATTATCTTTACGGAAGATTGGGTAAATAAACCCGCTAATAGCAAAGCAATGACTAGGTCAGGCCAGTGTGTTTGCGTTAGCGCCACGGCGCCGGCTGCAAATAATACAGCAACATTGCCGATCGCATCATTGCGACTGCACAACCAAACTGAGCGAATGTTGGCATCGCCATCACGATACTTCATAAGCAGCAACACACTGATAAGGTTGGCAGCCAATGCCGCAATGGCGACGCTGGACATAATCGACGAACTTGGATTATTGGTGACTAAAATATAGTAAAACGTGGAAACAACAATCCAAATTGCCAGCGCCAGCAAACTAAAACCTTTGATTAAGGCGACATTGCTACGTGTATCGGCTGGGCGCCCTATTGCCCACAAACTCATAGCGTAGGTCAAACTATCACTTAAAAAATCTAATGCATCCGCTTTAAGCGCTTGCGATTCGCCAACAATCCCGTAGCTCATTTCAATTATAAACATCAATGCATTAATACCAATTACGACACCCAATACTCTTTTATACTGGGCGCTGGCGCCGTCAAAGTTATGATTGTGACAATGCTCGGACATTATTAATCTCGCTGAGACCTCTTATGTTGAGATTTGGCTCGTTCCATATATTACCTGCAGTACACTACCCTTGGTAGTTTGACCTGGTCACTTTGAGCATATCGGCGTGCACCTTAGGGCTAGCAGCCAATACATTCCCCGACACTAAATGTAAATCTTGACCCTGTAAATCCGTTACTATGCCACCCGCTTCTTCTACCAACAAAGTCCCTGCTGCTATATCCCAAACTTGTAGGTAACCTTCCCAAAACCCGTCATATCTTCCAGCCGCAACATAGGCTAAATCCAGTGCTGCAGAACCTAAACGTCGAATCCCGCTAGTTTCCTGACTTAATAGACCGCGCATGGTATTGGTAAATGCGTCAATATTGTCAGCGGCATGACCACTGAATGGCACACCGGTCGCCAACAACGTACCACGCACGGAGTTTGCACCACTCACCTGGATACGCGCGTTATTCAATCGTGTGCCCTGGCCGCGTGACGCGCTAAACATTTCGTCTTTTACTGGGTCATATACCACCGCGTATTGCAACGCATTGTCAGACATAACCCCAATCGAAACCGCATAGTGTGGAATAGACCGCAGAAAGTTTGTCGTGCCATCGAGTGGATCCACGATCCACTGAATGTCACTACTGGACTGGCCTGTATTGCCGTACTCCTCGCCGAGTACTCGATGCTCAGGAAAATGCTCACTTATAATAGATGTGATGATGGATTCCGACTCTCGATCCACTTCTGACACATAGTCGTGCAGACTTTTTTGCTCTACATTTAATTTAGATAAATCTTTAGCGGCGGATTGTATAAGCAAACCCGCTTGCTGAGCTGCATATACAGCAACATCTAAAATTGAATCCATGCACGGATTATAGGCTATGCAATTCTTGATTACGCTAGTTAGCCTCATGCTATTCACGAAAATTAATTACCGATAGGCATAAAAAACGGCCGCACATAGGGGCGACCGTTTTTAATTTATTAAGTCTGTCTTAAGTCGAGCGGAGTAATTCAACATTAACTCAAGCCATGAACTCAAACATGGAATTTACATTGTGCCGTTAGCCGCCATAGCACCGTGAGACTTCATGGCACCGTTAGCCTGCACAACAAAACCGTCAATACCATGAGGCACCAATCGGCCAATTTGTCTGGCTACACGATCCATATCTTTTTCCTCATCACAAACTAACCATGCCTGGACGGTACCGATAATTCCACCTGCATAAAAGTGTGAGATCGAATCTAATTGAAAACGATCAAAATTATGACTAAATTGATAAAGAATTCGCTCAGAAATCAATTTCGACACTAAATTTTTCAAAAGAGATAAACATTGAATACCGGCTTGCCCGGTAAAAGCGGCTCTCATCAGCGTGCGCTCTTTATCACACTCTTCAAGCAAGGTTTTAATACTAAATTCAACAAACTCTTCACGGCCCTTATCTGAGCTTTTCACATACGATTCCGCTCTAGCCAAGGTTTTCTCAAATAATCGTTCAATTCGCGTAAGCAATATCGACTGCTTGCTATCAAAATTTGAATAAAAAGTTTGACGGCTGACGCCTGCTGTCGTTGTAAGTTCACCAATAGTAATTTCATCGATGGTCTTGTTTTGCAAGTGATAAGCCAAGGCCACTTGCAGTTTGTCCTGACTTCGTCTTTTTCTTAAATCCACAATAGACTCCTTCTCAATCTATTATATAAATATAAAATGCCTACACTTATAGAGCTGTCGGCGCTAAAATTCACTAGTATCAATACTCGAACTTAATCGTAATACACAATTGCAAATACCTATCATGGTACTTACATTCACATGCAACATACATTCAATACAATGCTACAAATGAACAGCGGTTTTCAGTATGGTCTTCACTATAGTTTTATAGGATAACCAAGCCAAAATGAGGTTTTTCCTATAGATTCGAGTCGTTATCGATTACACCTCTATAAACGAACGAGTTCAATCTAAGGTTTGGAAATATCACGAAAATTTACATTTGTAACAATACAATAACCCCGTATTTACAAGACATTCACGCGCTCGAGTTTAGGTGGTTGTAAAATGTATAGTGAGTACCCACTGATACAGACCGATCGAATCAGAGAAAACAAACAATTAAATAATAAAATTTGAATCAGATTAAAACCATTTCAATTCAAGACATGTCAATGCAAAATCCTTTTCAAAACCTTCTAAAGTGCCCTTCCTTGGCCTTGCTTAGCTTGATTTTACTATTGTTGAGCGGCTGCCAAACAATCGACAGTACAAATAATTGGCCGGCGAATATACCAGACCGACAGCTTTTCGTTGATGATTACAATGAAAGCATCGATGCCGGAGAGAAGGTAATAAAACTCGAACCCCACCTGACTTGGATAAAACGTTTTTATCAAGGCACCGTGTTATATCCTCAAGGTTGGATTAAAGTAAGCGACCTTGTCCTTGCGAGCTTAAATAGTAAAAAGGACGTAGATAATGTAGCACCGCGTTTAGCCCAACTCGGTTTTGATATTTCCAGCGAGTGGGCTAAGGCCAATTCAATACGTAAAATTAACTCAGCCAACATCATTGTATGGGCTAACGGTTTGCGCACGGCCGCCAATGAAGGCAATCAACTGGATTTTCTTGGTAAAGTAGAACAAGACGTTGCCGCCTTGATTCAAGGAGAGTTAGACGCTTCAGACATTATTCGCAGTCGTTATTTTCCACCAGAGGATTTTGACGACTTTTAGGGCTGTTTATTAAACCCGCTCAGGGCTGTTTATTAAACCCGCTCAGGGCTGTTCGTTTAAACCCGCTCAGGGCTGTTCGTTTAAACCCGCTCAGGGCTGTTTATTTACAGTTTTTAGGTTTTGGTAAACCTGCGAATTTACTGGCGGCTTTGGTGGCGCCTTCTGGGAATAGTTTCAGTAAATATCGGCTATTGGCGTTTTCTTCACCAAAGGCCTTTTTGAATACTCTTATAACCATGCGAATTGGTGGGGGAATATTGTAATCTTCATAGTATTCACGAAAATATTGAATTACCTCCCAATGTTCAGCTGTGAGCTCCACACCATCCAAAGACGCCATATGCTCAGCTAACGGCGCGCTCCAACTCAAACGTTGTTTAAGAAAACCTTGCACGTCGGTTGGGTAGATAACGCCGTCAAACTCAATCGAATGATCGGGAACCATTACCAAGCCACCTGCTTTTGATGCGCGCTCACTAACTCCACAAAATCTGCGTAACTCACCATCTCTACATGGTCAAATTGACTCTTGATACCACGCAAAGCGCAATCATCAGCCAAACCATAAACACGCACACCCAACATTTCGCACTTAGCGAGAAACGACGCCAAGGTGATATTAGAATGCAGACTTAAAACAGCGTCCTCCATCAACATCATCGCATCACCTTTAGCAGCAAAAGCCAAGTGTTCATAGAGCCAACTGGCATCGTGCCAAGACTTATTAATAGTAAACAGCGTACTCAAAACGTAAACACCTTGTCTTGCCGCGCTATTAAATCTCGAACCTGATCAGTATTAATACTGCTGGCCACCACAATCAATTCTTCCTCTTTAACACCCCGCGCAATTAAGCTTAAATCGTGCGTATATACATGTTCGACGCCAAAATCCTTTAAAGCCGCGTAAGTTTTAGTGAATTGCTTTAATCCACCCTCTTCACTTTGTTGCTCGGTTTTTAATTGGTACACGCCGTCATGCAAAAACAATAGCGACAACTCTTGCTCAAACGTAGCGCCAACCAG
>CAZJWW010000032.1:8691-20939 GCA_964549895.1 uncultured Gammaproteobacteria bacterium | reverse complement strand
GTGGCCCAAAAGTGGCAAAATTAAACTCGGCCAACCCGACGAAGAGCCAGAGTTTTCAACTTTTACGTGGTTCGCCATGATGTTCAGTGCAGGTCTAGGTGTGGGGATGCTAACCTACTCTACTGCTGAACCGATTTATCATTTTGCCAGTAACCCCGATACATTACGTGGCTTGAGCGACAGCCTCAATGAAAACAATGTTCGTAATGCCTATAAATGGACCCTGTTGCATTACGGCTTAACGCCTTGGGGTTGTTATGGAATCATTGGTATGGCGTTAGGTTATTTTGCGTATAACAAGGGTCAGCCGCTGACTATTCGCGCGGCCTTATACCCACTGTTCGGTAAAATTCTCAATGGTGTTGCCGGACATATAGTCGATATTGTTGCTATCTTGGCGACAATTATCGGCGTTGGCGTGACCATTGGTTACGGTATATCTCAGTTCGCCTCGGGCGTATTTAATATTACTGGATTGGGCTGGTTGGTAAATAGTGAAGGACAACCTACCTTCTTGGCGCAAATAAGTGCATTAGCGATCATTATTGCGGCATCCACTTGGTCCGCCCTGACTGGTATTAATAAGGGCATAAAATGGTTATCTAATATCAATATAAGCTTGTCTTACTTTTTGGTATTTTTCTTTGCTATCTTTGGTGCCACCGCGTTTGGTTTCAAATCTTTTTTCCTGGCTCTATGGGATTACTTTATGGCCTTGCCATCAATGTCATTTACCGTTTGGACGGGGAACGGCAGCGACACCGTTAAAGGCTTGCCTGAGTGGCAAGGTGCTTGGACTATTTTCTATTGGGCTTGGTGGGTAGCTTTTGCTCCCTTCGTCGGTTTATTTCTGGCACGTGTTTCGCGTGGCCGCACTATTCGCGAATATGTGGTTGGTGCGATGTTTATGCCGATGATTGTGGGTCTAACATGGTTTGCCTTTATTGGCGGTACGGCTATTGATCTGGAACTTTCGGGTATTGCCAACGGCTCGATTGTCAATGCCGATATTTCCGCGCAGCTCTTTCAGACCGTTAATTTACTGCTGTCTCCGATCTTGGCAAAAATTATGTCGGTGATTATTGTGGTACTACTGAGCACCTATTTAGTAACCTCGGCCGACTCCGCTATTCTGATCATCAACACTCTGGCTTCGGCGGGTGGTAAGGCTAAAAAACCAACCAAGCACATAGTAATCTGGGGAATAATTTTTTCGATGTTGATCGCGGCATTATTGGCAGCAGGCGGAATGGATGCATTGCGTTCTACAATGATTATTACCGCGCTGCCATTCTCCTTTGTAATGGCCTTAATGGGCGTAGCCTTGCTAAAATCAATTCTGTTGGATAAAGACTCTTAGTTTAGACTTGCTGAAGGCTCATTATAAAACCCGCTGAAGGCTCATTATAAAACCCGCTGAAGGCTCATTTAAAATTTGCATGCGCATTAAAGAAATACATATATATGCAGTAGACCTGCCTGTTACTAATGGGCCGTATGTTATGTCTGGCGCGCTTGTGAGTAAGCTCGATTCCACCGTGGTTGAATTAGTGACGGATAGCGACTTAGTTGGCTACGGTGAAACCTGCCCCGTTGGCCCCACTTATCAACAAGAGCACGCCTTGGGTGCACGAGCCGCGCTAACTCAAATGTGCGACGCGCTAATAGATCAAAACCCTTTAGCGATTGAAGGCGTTCGCAATATTATGGACGCGCAACTCAATGGCCATAATTATGCCAAAGCCGCGATTGATATCGCTCTTTGGGATATAGCGGGCAAACACTATGGCACCCGGGTATGCGATTTATTAGGGGGTGCGCAAACCGAGAATGTGCCTAGCTACTACGCCACCAGCATTGGCGACCCTGACGAGGTGGCCAGAGCGGCGGCCGATAAAAAAGCCCAAGGTTTCCCGCGTATACAAGTGAAGGTGGGTGGTCGACCCGTACAGCAAGATATTGAAACCGTGCACAAAGTTTGGGAAGCTGTGAACAAAGACTATCGAATAGCGATAGACGGCAACCGCGGCCTGAATACTAGAGACACCGTGTTTTTATCGAATGCCTGTAAAGACATTCCCATCATTTTAGAGCAACCCTGTAACTCCATAGCCGAGATCACAGCTATTCGTAGCCAATTACATCACCCTGTTTATCTAGACGAAAACACCATCGATTTATCGACGGTAATCATGGCGGCAGGTCAGCGCCTGTGTGATGGTTTCGGTTTTAAAGTAACGCGTCTAGGCGGTTTAACTCAATTGCGCGCAGCGCGAGACATTTGCAAAGCCAACGCCATGCCGCATACTTGTGATGACGCTTGGGGTGGCGATATTATCGCTGCTGCATGCACGCATATTGGTGCAACTGTTACACCAAAACTCAACGAAGGCGTGTGGATAGCACAACCTTATATCGAAGGACATTATGATTCTGAAAATGGCATTAAAATTAAAGACGGACACATAGCCCTACCGACTGGGGCAGGCTTAGGCATTAATCCAAATAAAGAAATTTTGGGACAGCCCTGCGCTTCTTTTGGATAGAAAGCCCTGCGCTTCTTTTAACTAACAGCACTGCGCTTCCTTTATTTATTTACCCTTTATAGCTCTAAACTGGCTTACCCAATACATCTATTCTTACTGTAACGCCTAAGCCCGGCTCGGATGGAGCAAGTACACCGCCATCTTTTAAAACGCAACCAAATTCAGCAACTGAGGTACTCACCATATCGCGCGTATCTAAAATACAGCGTAAATATTTTTCAGGAATGGTTTGTGCTAAATGCACAATTGCTGCAAACGCTATTTCCGAGCCGACGGTACCTTGAACACTCGTTACTAAACCAGCGGCGATAGCAATATCGCGCTGGCGGCGGCATTGCGTTAGCCCGCCATTTTTAGAAATCTTAAAGCCAATTCCCTCGGCTGCGTCTTGTGCAATAATTTGACTTACCGACGTATCTGAAACCGCCAACTCGTCAAAAAATATGGGAACATTGGTGCGCTTTCGCATTGCTAAACATTCTTGCCAATTTGCACAGGGTGCTTCCAACACAAAATCCAAATTTGCGGGCAATAGACGCAAGGTGCGCATATCAGCAGGATCACCTGCATAAATAGAAGAAATAGTGGCAAGACGTTGGTGGATACAGCCACCGAGTAAATCACAAATAGGCATATTGGTGGCTTTACCAAATATATCCCAACATGCAACATCCAACGCTGCTTTGACATGTGGATGACCCGCTAAAGACTCATCCATGACTTGATTTATTCGGTCGCAATGACGAGGGTCTTTACCCAATAACGCTGGCGCTACCTCCACTATACCAGCGCGAACACCTAAAGCATGTGGGCAACATAGGTAGAACCAAAAGGCGTGGACTAGCCCCAACCTTCGATACCACAATCCGTTGTGATCGCACTACTGTGGCATCAAACGATTGGTAGGTGCGCCCGCCTGACAAGGTATAGGCGCCGCCCGCATAAGGGAGGTCTACTTGGAAAACATCAATGTTATTGATCTTCATGTCATCCAGCCGTAGTTAGTATTAGGCGTAACCCGCAATTTGATCCAATAAAGTTTGCGGCACAGTCACTCCCTCTTGCTCTATCCGTATACGGTTATGTTTCGCTTTATTGCCAGCCAAATGCGCACCTTCTTGCTCTGTAATTGATGTTGCTAAACTGCTAATTTGACCGTCGAAGGCATCACCTGAAAACCCCGCTGGATCGAAAGCGATAAAGCACTGACCGGTACTCGGTGGACCGCCCTTGGTGCCAGCAAAGGGGCTAGCATCTTTACTGAGCACCGCGCCCGCTAAACAAGACGCTAATAATTCAGCAACTAAGCCAATGCCAAAACCTTTGTAGCCTCCCGCGGGTGCCATCGAACCTTTCAGTGCTTCGTCCGCGTCGGTGGTTGGCTGACCATTGGCATCAAAGGCCCAATGCGATTCAATCGACTCGCCATTGCGCGAACGCAGCAAAATCTCGGACTTTGCGACCACACTGGCTGATTGATCAATCGACATTGCATAACCGCCTTGACCATCTGGCACCGCAATAGCAAACGGATTGGTACCGATCACCGGAGTGCTTGCACCTGTCGGTGCAATAGATGCTGGGGCGTGGGTAAAACACAAACCTAATAATCCTTGCTCGGCCAAGCGCTGAGCATGATGCCCGAGCACTCCGCAATTATAGGAATTATAAACGGTTAAAACGGCCACGCCATTGGTTTGAGCGGCGTTGGTAAATTCGGACCAACCGGCATCAATTGCTGGATGCGCAAAGCCTGATTTTGCGTCTACTCTAATCGAACTAGGGCGAAGTTGTTCTACCACTGGCACCGCGTCGCCAACGACCTTGCCACATATGACGTGCTCAGCATAAATTGGCACGTACATCAGGCCGTGACTGCGAATACCATCGCGCTCGGCCAGCACTGTTGAGTTGGCAACAGCAGCCGCATTGACTTTGCTTGCGCCGGCACCGCGCAAAGCTTGCTCGGTAATTTTTCGCACCTGATTCAGACTAATAGTTTGTTCGCTCATATTTTTCTCTTTAAATTTGACTGCGTTACTTACTTTTATTTATATCTTCTAAACTTTATTTAAGCCCCTGCGCCCTTTCTGGATTGTTCACTACTTTGAACCAAGACTTTACTGCCTAAGTCAAGCAACCGATCCCAAAGTTGGGTCGATACCTCGATACCATTATCGAGTGAATATTGATAGTGAGCCTGACTGCTAGCCGCCGAGGTGCTCGCCAATAAATTAGTAGGTGTTAAAGCACCCTGTTTAGACAATATTTGATCCAATTGCGCCCGGTCTTTGGCATAGGCCAGCACTAGTTGATAACGGCTTTCGGGAGCCTCTTCAAAGACTGTAGAAGAAAGCTTAAAGTCTGTAGAAGATAGCTTTAAGTTTGCAGAAGAAAGCTCAGTACCAGTAGAAAAAAGTTGGCTAAAATTAAACACATCAAGACAGGGGCACAAAGAGCATGCATTATTTACTAATGTTCCATCAACAGGCTTTTTTGAAGTTCTAAACATCTGCCAAGCCCCACCTGATTCGAGTGCCTCGGTTTGCGCTTGCCAATAAGCAACACCATGTAAGTCAGCGCTCTGCGCATCAATTAAGCGCTTGGCAATAAAGACATGATCTTGCACATTGCGAATGGTGCCAACACAGAATTCGGCATCCAGCGCCTTAGCCACTATCAGATCACTGACGAGCGCACCAACGCTCAAAATGCTTTGCCCTTTCACATCAAACAACAAAGCCTGTTTAGAATCTTGCACTACTTCAAACGGTGAGTCAGTCCAATGTTTAAATCGATCTAAACTGGCTGCTAATAGTGTCAAGCCTTCTAAGCCATGCGTTTGTAACCACAAGACCATTTGTGTGGCATTTTCATAGCGACCCGCATCGAACCCACAGCCTTCAAACGCTTGTTTGAGAACTGCAGCTAATTCATTGTGAGATACTTGCATTATTATGAACAGTTTCGCTGGGTGGTTTGCCTGCGATCGGGAAATACCAATCATCAGCGAAGGTTTGGCCTATATCCGATATCACGGGCGCTCCCTGAAACATAGTATTGCGCACCCATAGCTTAGATTTTGGGTCAAACTTACTGACACCAAAAAATGATAATTTACATCGCAGTAAATCCAATGGCCGCATATCAATATCAGCTAAGTTTCCACGAATCTCGCCATAGCATTCTTGCGACATACTTTGAATACGTTTTACGATACTCGCCAGAGCCGGCTGATCAATTAAGAATTGTGCGGTGCTGATATTGTGACTTTTTACGTTCGCACAATAATCGTTTACGCTGTCATAGCATTCGCGCACCAATCGAGCAATGGTTAACGGCATTTCAAGCTCTTGTCCAGGTTCCTTAAAGCGCTCGCCGATGCGCGGTTCCATTTTCTCTTCGGATCTATACCAAAAATAATGATTAGCATCTTGCTCTGCAAAATTATAATCGAGTGCCCAACCATAATGATGCTCGATTATGGTAAGCAAGTCCTTAAGCGACATATTCGGTTGCGCAGCATACTGCTCATCGACGCTAGCGTATTGTTCAAACGCGTCGACTAGTTCCGGATACACCTCTAACAAAGCCGAATTAAGCATCTCTTGTGTCTCGAGACTAAATTCTTGTTCCGCTTTCGCTACCAGAGTTGGCCATTCACTTAGTGTGCCCAACTGCAAGTACTCGCACATCAATATAAGCTCTTGTTCTAACTCTTGATTGCGTTGTATTTGGATATCATCAGGCACGGTGGTTTCTTGAACATGCACAATTGCTTTTTCTAAAACTTGAGTGAGTCGTGCGCGGGTCTCTTCATTTACCTCTCCACGATGAATAACTCGAGCAAGTGCTTTTTCACGCGTTAATATCCACTGACTAATCAACTTAGGGTGGCGAATCAAATAAGGCGCCATTCCCAAGCCAGTAGAATTGCCAATGCCAATAAAACGCTTTACTTCATCAGCAAGCGGCACTGCCGTATTCGGTGCTTTAATGCGAGCCAAATGCTCAGCTTGTTGCATACTAAAATGCCGCAACATATAACAACAAAACATTTCCGCCGCAAAAGGACTGGCGAATTCAGGACAATGTGTTTTCACTTTATCCCAATCAGCTAAGCCAAATTTTCCACTACCATAAACGGCAGTAGTACGATAAAGATAACCGACCTTTGCCAATACGCTTTTCTGTGGTTGTCTACCGGCTGCCAATTCATCGACCACATAAGAAAAGTTACGTGAGCTTTTATTGCCGCGTGATAACACCATCATATTAGAGCTTGCGCGACCCGCTTCTTGCTTAGGCACGTTGTGGCGCATCTCTTCTAACTGTTCAGCACTCACCTCACCTATACACAAGGCCATGGTGACATCCCACTTTTCGGCAATCACTCTATCGTTACGGTCTTCATCGGCCAAATAGTCGGAAAATAAAACGTGGCTGTAGACATTATTAGCCGTCGTGATGGTGTACACCTGAGTGCCGTAACCCTGCTCATCGAGCTCAGTAACTGAGGGCTTTATTTTCCATTGCTCGCGCATAATAAGGCGCATAAGTTGGCGCATAAAACTAAGACGTGACTGATGCATGCTCCCCAAACGATTGATATCCATCACCACTTCGGGTGAACGTAATGGGAAGTCATCCTGCATCATCATCTAAGCTCTCTTGCCGTCATCTAAGCTCTATTATCCCTAGGAGTGAGCGCCAAAAGAATCATTAAAAAATCGCAGCCAGTTACCACCCATCACTTTATTAATATCGGTTTCTGCAAAACCCAACTCACGCAAACCAGTAGCGATATTGCCCATATCTTGCGACCCTTGAAACCATTTAGGCTGCTCGGGCCATTGTTTATCATCGGCCGAACCTTCGCCGTAATCAGCCGCAAATGTCCAACGACCACTGCGCATCCATTCGAGTGTTTCATAACCCCAGTTAACACATAAATCGGAACCGATGGCAACCTTGTCTACACCCATCATCTCAGCGGTGTTAGCAATCATCTGGCAAAACTCTTGCAAGGTACATGCCGCACCGCCTTTTAAATGAAAGGGATACATACTAAAACCTAATATACCGCCAGATTCAGCCAAAGCTGAAATAACCGTGTCAGACTTATTCCGCAAGGCTGAATGAAATGATGCAGGGTTAGCATGGGTAATAGCAATTGGGCGAGTCGATAAATCGATTGCTTCAAGCGTGGATTGTTCAGCCGAATGTGACATATCTATTACCATGCCGACACGGTTCATTTCTTTAATTGCTTGTTTCCCAAAGCGAGTAATACCAGAGTCATTGTCTTCATAACAACCAGTCGCTAATAGGCTCTGGTTGTTATACGAAAGCTGCATAATGCGCACACCTAAATCGTGTAACACTTGGATGAGAGACAAGTCGTCTTCAATCGGAGAACAATTCTGAAAGCCAAAGACAATACCCAACTTACCCGTTTGTTTCGCCTGCAATACATCCGCAGCACTGTGCACCGGCATAATGACATCACTGTGATTTAAAAAATGCCGATTCCACTGACTGATATTAGCGATCACCTCACGAAAATTCTCCCAATAAGCAATGGTGACGTGCACGGTATTAATGCCGCTATCGCGGGTCTGTTCAAATAGTTCGCGATTCCAATTAACATACTGCAAGCCATCGATAATAACTGGCTCATTTAGTTGTTCTGCACTTAAGGTATGTGGCGTGGAAGAATGAGACATTGGCAATTAGTAAGGCTTGCTGTAGTTGGTTTTGACAATAGTATAAAACTCCTGCGCATACTTGCCTTGTTCTCGGCTGCCATAACTGGAAGATTTACGGCCGCCAAATGGTACGTGATAGTCGGTGCCTGCGGTCGGCAAATTAACCATCACGCAACCCGATTTAGAGTGCCGTTTAAAATGTGCTGACCGTGCCAAGGACTGAGTGATAATGCCAGAGGTTAAACCAAAATCAGAATCGTTTGATAAGGCCAATGCCTCATCATAATCTTTGGCTTTTATCACGCACGCTACCGGGCCAAAAATTTCTTCGCAATTAACCCGCATATCGTTGGTGGTACTTTTAAACAAAGTGGGTTCAATATAATAACCGCTGGGTTCCAAATCCAAACGATCACCACCAACCACCAGCTCCGCCCCTTCAGACTTGGCGAGCTCAATATAATCTAGAACTTGTTGGTACTGGTCTTCACTTGCCAGAGAACCAATTTGCATGCCCTCTTCTAGGGGGTTACCCACTTTAAGTTTGGACATTTCAGCGGCCATCATTTCAACAAATTGATCATGCACTCCCTCTTCAACAATCAAGCGCGATGACGCCGTACACTTCTGACCTGTGCCAAAAAATGCGCCGTTAATTGCACATTGAACGGCTAGATCCAGGTCCGCATCATTGAGTACCACAAGGGCGTTCTTGCTACCCATTTCCAATTGCACTTTACCCATATTTTCAATGACATTGCGGGCAATTTGCCGTCCTACGGGAACTGAACCTGTAAAGGTTACAGCCTGTACGTCTTTGGAACAGCTGATGACTTCGCCCACTTCTCGACCAGACCCCATGACTAAGTTAAAGGCACCTGCTGGCAAACCACTGCGGCTGATAATATCGGCTAATATCCAAGCGCTGGCAGGTACTAACTCAGCGGGTTTTAAAATCACCGCATTGCCGTAGGCGAGTGCCGGCGCGACCTTCCAAGCCGCTACCGCCATGGGGAAATTCCAAGGGGTAATAATACCCACTACCCCAACTGGCTCGCGGTGCACCTCTACATCAATACCAGGGCGCACTGACTCGGTTACCTCGCCCATTAAACGCAGAGTTTCAGCCGCGTAATATTGAAAAAACTGCCCGGAACGATAAACCTCACCCACCCCTTCAGGAATAGTTTTGCCTTCTTCACGCGCCAATATGTGACCAATTTCGGCACTACGTTCAATCAACTCATTACCGATTTTATCTAGAATTGCTTTGCGCTCTTCCAATGCAGATTGACCCCACTGAATAGCGGCTTGGTTCGCTGCAGCAATTGCGCTTTGCGCTTGCGCTTCACTGGCGCGTGCGTAACTGCCGATTACATCTTTGGTATCTGAGGGGCTGATATTTTGAGTGTAATTATCAGCACTAACCCATTCGCCATTAATGTAGTTATCGTATTGTTTATCGCTCATTTAGCTTGCTCATTTTAGTTGGGATTTTATAAACCGCCAGTCTACCCTAAGAAATGAATATCGGGTGTAAAAAACCACTCTTCAAACAACGGCTCTTATAAGTTTCACTAATACTTCGCTTAGGCGTTAGCTACTTTACCTTTTGGCACCACTTCGGCACCTGCCGCCGCCGGTTCATCGTCAACCATTTCAGCTGGAAATCCAGGGGCTAGCACTTCTACACCCGCGGCTTCTTCCAATCGTTTAATAATATTAGGCGACCATTCACGTGGGCCATAACGTTCTTGACCGTCTTTGAAAATATTCAATACTAAGGGCGACAGCTCTAAAGGCACACCAACCGCTTGCGCCCAAGAGTCGAACAAACCCACATCTTTAATGACTAAATCCATGGTAAAACTGATATCGCGGCTACCATTTAATATGACTTGTGATTCGGTTTCATGCACAAAAGAATTACCCGAAGAAATACGAATCGCCTCGTAGGCAGTATTCATATCTAAACCGGCTTTTTTAGCCACGGTTAGCGCCTCTGAGAGCGACACCAAATTGACGGTGGCTAAATAATTAGTGAGCACTTTTAAAACCGAAGCAGAACCTACCGGGCCCGTGTGTAACACCCGCCGCCCCAGTGTTGTAAGCAAGGGTAAGACTTTTTCAAAAGACGCACGGTCACCGCCACAAAATATAGAAATATTGCCAGTGGCCGCTCGGTGACAACCGCCCGAAACCGGTGACTCTAAGGCCATTGCGCCCTTGGCAATCACCATCTCTGACAAACGCCGAATCTCAGCTTCATCAGTGGTACTCATCTCCATCCAAATTTTGCCTTCAGAAATTCCTTCGAGAATGCCGTCTGGGCCTTCGACCACTACGGCGCTGGCCGCAGGAGATGGTAAACAGGTGATAACAACATCCACCTGTTGCGCTAATTCTTTTGGAGAGTTAGCTTGCTTAGCTCCTCGAGCTACGAAACGTTGCACCAGCTCGCTATCTAAATCACGAACCGTTAGATCGTAGTTATTGTGCAGCAGGTTGCCCGCCAGCTTGCCGCCCACATTGCCTAATCCAACAAAACCAATTTTCATATCAATTCCTTAGTAATTTGAAATTCGTATTAGCATATTCCAGACCCACATAAACTCAAAGAAAAATGTTTTCCTGCTATATGCGATTTTCGTTTACTATCGAGAACGACAAAAACGACAATTTTGTTCCATTACCAGAGGAAATATTAATATGGTTGCAAATAACTCTAGTAGTCCATCTAACAGTAGCCCACAAAAGACGGCTCAGTGGTCTTCGAGGTTAAGTTTTATATTGGCGGCCATTGGCTCATCCGTGGGGCTGGGCAATCTGTGGCGTTTTTCTGCTGAAGCCGGTACTAATGGCGGTGGTGCATTTATTTTAGTCTACCTACTCTGTGTCATCTTGATTGGCATTCCAGCATTGATGAGTGAATTTATTGTCGGCCGCGCAGGTACGGGGGCGAGCGTGGTGGCTAGCATGTCAGATATTAACCAGCGCAGTCAGCGCTCCAATGGTTGGAATATCAGCGTTTGGCTAGGAATGATCAGCGCTTTTCTTATCGTCAGCTTTTACTGTGTTGTGGCGGCTTGGGTGATGGCCTATGTACCCCGTTTTGTGGGCGGCGCCTTTGATGGCCAAACGCCGGAGCAAATTGCCGCGCAATTTGACCAATTATTGGTGAGTCCAAATCAACTAATGCCGTGGTTTCTCATCTTCGCTGGCTTGACTATTTGGCTAGTGGGTCGCGGTTTAAATCGCGGCATTGAATTGACCTCTAGAATTTTAATGCCGACGTTTTTTCTATTACTTTTTGCCTTGAGTATCTACAGTCTTGTCACGGGTTGGTCATCGGGCGGCACTCAAGAGGCCCTAGCGTTTATGTTCAGCCCGGATTTTTCAAAGATAAACGGAGGAGTCGCGGTGAGCGCTTTAGGTCAGGCTTTTTTCTCAATTGGTATCGGTATGGCATTTATGGTTGCCTATGGTAGTTATTTACCCAAAAATATCAGCATACCTAGATCGGCCGTTATTATTGGCATGAGCGATACCGCAGTGGCACTAATCGCTGGCTTGGCTATTTTCCCCATTGTATTTAAATACGGTTTGGATTTTCAGGCGGGTGCTGGTTTGTTCTTTCAAACTTTGCCGACCGCATTAGTTTCTTCTCCCGGCGGCAACTTAATTGGCGCCGCGTTCTTCTGTATGGCAATTTTTGCCGCACTTACCACGGCGGTGGCGCTGCTAGAACCCTCGGTCGCTTACGTGGCTGAACGATTCCAATTGGCCAAATCACGCGCCGCGGTATACGTAGGCATTGCCATGCTTGCCGTGGGCTTTATCTGTTTATACGACATGGACTTTTTAAACTTCTTAGATGGCGGACTGACCGCTCCCATCACCCTGCCCTTGGCGGCCTTAATTCTGGTGCTATTCGTAGGTTGGCGATTGGATAAAAAAATAATCGACGACGAACTGCAGGACGGCGATCGGCAGC
>CAZJWW010000032.1:0-8681 GCA_964549895.1 uncultured Gammaproteobacteria bacterium | reverse complement strand
TTTTCTGTTATTGCTAATTCGCTATGTAGCACCGCTAATGATTGCCATCATTTTTGTCGCGGGTATTCGCGATAAATACTTTCCCGATTTGTTTTAGTCTTTTTAGAAAACTACCTATGCGAATACTTGATGCTCAGCAGACCGCCGTTGCTTTGCCGTGGCAAGCATTAATTGAAGCACTAAAAGAAGGTTTTAAAAACGGCTGTGAAACGCCGTTGCGTCACCAACATCAATTTGAAATTCCGAATGAAAGTGACGGTACGTTATTGCTGATGCCTGCTTGGACTAGCGGCGAGTATTTGGGCGTGAAACAAGTCTTGGTAATACCGAATAATGCCCAGCGCAATTTATCTGCAGTCGCAGCCAGCTACCAGTTGTCGTCGGCTCGCACCGGTGAGCTCCTAGCGGTTATAAATGGTAGCGTGTTGACCAGGCGACGCACGGCCGCTGCTTCGGCCTTGGCTTCAAGTTATTTATCGAGAACGGACTCTGCACACCTATTAATGGTCGGCACCGGCAGCATGGCCCCCTCGTTGATAAAAGCGCATGCAACTGCTAGGCCGATAAAACGCGTTTCAATTTGGGGCCGAAACACTGAGAAGGCGAATGCACTGGCCGAACAGATCAATTCTTCGGGCTTAGCGGCGACGGCGATAAGTGAATTAGCTGATGGAGCGGCGCAAGCCGATATTATTAGCTGTGCGACTCTGTCCGAAACGCCACTCATATTGGGTAAATGGGTGGGCGCTGGCACTCATGTCGATTTAGTAGGGGCATTTACGCCCACAATGCGCGAATCAGACGATGAATTAATAAAGCGCGCGAGTATTTTTGTAGATACCAGAGAAGGCGCCTTCTCAGAAGCAGGCGATTTGATCCAGCCTTTGAACGACGGAACAATCACCCAAGAAGACGTGCTTGCCGAACTGCAAGAATTAACGAAAGGCCAACACGATGGACGTAATGACCAACAGGAGATTACCATATTTAAATCGGTAGGAACCGGATTGGAAGACTTGGCCGCCGCGGTTTTAGCCTATCAACAGTTAGAGGTCTAAAGGTTAGTCGTGTCTCGTCGGCAAGACGTGGCAAATCATACCTAAAAAGAAAAAGGCTAACATTTGGTTAACAGCTGACCATTCTTGCAATACGTAGTGACCTAGTAGTAACGAAGCCATAAACGCATACCACGCATAAATCGTATACGGCTTTAACTTTGATACCAATAGTGCCGCGCCTAAACCCACTTCAATAAATGGAATTAAATTTAAGTACAAACCAATCAAACCACCGGGCAAATTGATCCGCAATGTCCCACTGGTGAATTGGCCTAGATAGTAAGCGGCAAAACCGCCGTCACTAAAAAATTTACTGGTGCCCGCAGTGAGTAATATTAGCGCCATTAGCCAACGCGCGACGCTCTCTATTTGGATTAATTTTTGAGTTTGTATCATTACGTTTTACCTACTTAACGTTTTACCTACTTAGCAAATAAAATTTATGGTGACTAATTTAAGGTATCAGTATCAATAATACAATGTGTTGCTAAAGTGAAATGACGATATTTAGCTCCCAGTTAACTCCATGGAAATGGGCTATTTGAAACTGGGTGCAAATCACCTTGCGCATAGCGTGAGAATCGAAATGGTTGCAGTAAACTCGATGAAGTTTCGCGACAAATATCTTCGGCTACTAACTTACCGACACCTATCATTTTATAACCGTGATTAGAATCAGCGATGAAGTAACAGTTTTCATGAAACACGTCGAACACTGGAAAACTATCGGGTGTGAATGCGCCAATACCACCCGATGGTTCTTGTTTATACAAGGGCATAGTGCCTTCAAAGCGCTTTTGACAATGGGCCAACGCGGATACCCACATACGGGCAAAGTCTTCGCCCACTATAAATTCCGGCGACTCAACTCCATAGGGATCAACTGATATCGCATCGGTATCTTTATCAACAATAAATGGCGCCGCACCACCTTGTACTCCAGAGAAATGAAAATCAGGTTTGTAGTAAATACCCCACATTTCATTGGTAATTAGGGAACCGTCTTCGTTGTTGTAGAGCGGCGCATCTGTGTCGACGTGAATTACAGGTGGTACGGACCCGTCATTAGTGACCTGCAATTTTGGGTCTACACCGAGTACGCCCTCTTGCAAAGACCAGTACACCCACATGGGTACGTCGGAGGCGGTTTCGCCGGTCGCTGGATTTTTAATATTGATGGTTTTGGGTAGTTCTAATTTATCCCAAAACTGCTTAGCCCAAGGCCCGGCGCCAATCACTACAAAATCACAATCAACTTTGCCTTCACTGGTTTGCACGCTAGCAACACTGCCAGCGGCATCGCGGACAAAGCCAGTCACTTCAACACCTCCGATGATGCTTACCCCTGCTGCCTTGGCTTTAGCAGCAAGGCCGTCTAAGGCTTTGCTATTGTTAGCATAACCACCTGGCTGCTCATGCAATACGGATGTGATGTTCTTGGCCTGCCAATCATGAAATATACCTTCCATGTACTTTTGACAATCCGCTTCGCCTTCTACAAAGGTAGATTGATAGCCAATCGCGGCTTGCTGCTCATATATAGAAGCTACGTCTTCGTGCATGCTCTCTGAGCTTATTTGCATATACCCAACGGGATGGTAACTATAGGCCTCGGGATCGGTTTCCCAAACTCCAACACTATGGGCCATTAATTCACGCATGGCGGGTTGAAAATAGTTGTTGCGAATGACACCACAAGCAATTCCCGACGCACCCGCCGCGACACCCGATTTATCCAATACGATAACGTCTTGACCAGAGCCTTTGCCACTGGACTTTAGCTCCAGTGCTAAATGATAGGCGGTACTTAAACCGTGAATACCTGCCCCAATAACGACATAGGGAGAGTGAGAAGGAAAAATCATAATATATCTAACTGCATTTATTAATAGGTATGTGCTGACAGAGGTAAATTCAATGCCTACTCAAATATTAAGATCACTCTAATTTAACAGGTAAATTTGTAAGAACATTACTGAATTTTTTATAAGTATTACTTATAAATATTTGCTGAAACTATTAGTATAATTATTGTTACACAGTATAATTATACGCAGATATGAGAAGAAATAGATCACTTGAATTTGGTGCCTTAAAGATCTTTGCTACGGTAGCAAACTCCGATAGCCTAACTCACGCTGCGCAACGTTTGGGAATAACTCAATCGGCTGTATCGCAGGCACTGCAACAGTTAGAGGCGCAAACCGCAACCAGTCTTTTGGTCCGGCGGTCCAGACCCATCAAACTGACTCAAGGCGGGCAAGTGTTGCGTGATTATGCGCAACAGGTGATTTCCGACAATAGCCGTATTTTAAACGATGTGAAAATGGCCGATAAAGGCAGCTTATCGCATTTGAGTTTGGGAATGATCGATTCCTATAGTGACAATATCGCCCTTGAGTTCATTAAGCAGATCAAGCCATATGCCAGCAAAGTTTCGCTCTCTACCGGAATTAATAGTTATCTATTTGAAGCACTGAGCAACCGAGATATTGATATTTTAGTAACCTCAGATTTAAATACTCAGCAGAGCAAAACAGTGTGTCACGCACTTTTACGTGATCCGTTTGTGGTAATTGCCCCAGATGATGGTAATGATTCCAACGATGTTCATGCCTTGGCCGAAGACCTACCTTTTATTCACTACAGCCCAAGCTCTGCCATCGGTGCACAAAGTGACGTAGTAGCACGGCGTCTGGGTATTGAATTAGATACCCACTACGAGTTGGACAGTACACAAACCTTAATGCGCTTTGTGCGCGGCAACTGTGGATGGGCGATTATTTCAGCCCTTTGTTTAGTGCGCTACCCTAATCTTTTAAACGGCATCCGCATTATTAATTTGAACGAAGGCGCCAATGCTCGATTTATTACGCAGCTAAGCCGTAAAAATGAGCTGGGAGATTTGCCCGATAAGTTTGCTGATATTGCCCGGCAATTGTTTGTAAAAGACGTCAGCCCACAACTAACTAAGATTGCACCGTGGTTAGGTGAACAAGCCTATGCAATTGAAAAGCTGCCAATGATTTAGTAAATTCTATTTAGATCTAAGGGCTATTAGTAAGAGCGCAGCAAGGTATTAACCGCACAGATTATGGATGAAAATAAACGCTGACTTTAATCAACGCGTAGTGGTACACAGTGCCAATATGGACTGGATAGACTCGCCAATGGCTGGTGTTAGTCGGCGACCACTGGATCGCGTTGGTGGCGAGGTAGCCAGAGCCACCTCAATCGTGCGTTATGCACCTAACGGTAAATTTTCACCGCACGTACACACTGGCGGCGAAGAATTCGTAGTGTTAGAGGGTGTGTTTCAAGACGAACATGGAGACTATCCAAAAGATTCTTATATTCGAAACCCGCCTCAATCTAGCCATACACCGGGCTCCAAAGACGGCTGCGTAATCTTCGTTAAGCTTTGGCAGTTCAAGCCGAAGACCGAAATCATGTAAGTCTCAACTCTAAATCAGTAAACGCAATACCGCATGGCGATATTCAAGGTGTTTCTATTCAACCACTCTACGTTGATGAGTTTGAAGAGGTTTCAATTCAGAATTGGGAAGCCAACTCTCAAGTGACCCTTGACGCACATAATGGCGTAGAAATTCTAGTATTAGAAGGCGATTTTACTGAAGACAAAGACGCATTGGTAAAACACAGCTGGTTACGTTTACCTATTGGCAACGTTCTCAATGCCCGCGCAGGTTCAGATGGTGCAAAGGGATGGATCAAGCAAAATCATTTACCCTTAGTGGATAGTCAAATTGAGCGTGTACTTAAATTCGACAACGGCTAATTAACTTGGCTTCGAATAACTAAACACTTAAATAAAAGTCACTAAACACTTGAACAAACTTATCGACATTATCGCTGGCTAATTCGTTGATGCCCGCTGCTGCCGCTCGGCCACCTCCAGTATCAAATTGTCGACAGATTTCATCCGCTCCTTGTTTGTTTTCTAAAGGCGCACGCACACTCACTAAGTAGTTCCCATCTGCCCGTTCAGTGATCACTGCGTGAGCTTTAGATGGTGTTTGATTAGCTAGATCATTGCCGTAGACGCCACTCACTCGACGTGACCATGACTCATTTGGCAAACTAAAAACGGCTGCATGCTCTTTATCGAACATTGGTTTAATGGCCGCTGCTTTGCCCATATCCTCATGATAGCCATTCTCCAAGGTCTCAAAGGTTTGCACGTCGTCTTGCATAAAAGCTCGTGCACTACTGTGAGCTGAGGTGAGTTTGAACAATTCAGCTGGATCAAAATACAAGTCTTCTAAGCTCGCACCATAGCCATTGTAATTAAGGTAAATACCTAAGTTTTCTAACTTGGACAATTCAGTTTCTCTTAAATCTAATGACTTGGCCAAGCCTGTGGCGCTGCGTTTTAAGTTATCGCCAAAGGTACCTACCACGGCCCACTCAAGATAGCGGCCCTTTAATATTTTATTTACCAATAAGGAGGTGCACACGTCAGGCGACGTATTAATATCCACATTCAAGTTTGGATGCTCTGGAATGTCGCCCGCAAAATGATGGTCACAATAAAAAACATTCGCGCCTTCGCTTAAGATTCGATCAAGCTCGACGCGATTTTTATCTAAAGAAACATCCAGAACATTGACTGCATCTCCGCGCTCCGCCGAAACCCTTTTCAGTAGGTTAATATCCCGTTTAACACCGGTAACCAATTCTGATTTTTGAGGGTCGTGCAAGCGCAGCTGAGTTAGAGCGCAGATGCCATCAGCATCGCCATTAAAACAATCGTATACGGTCATTTTTAGTTCCTTATTCTTCTTATATTTTATTAAAATTTTTATCGTTAACTAAAGGCTTTGATACTAAAGGCTTTGATAATAATCCATCAATATTTTAGCAACTTCAGGCCTAGAGAACTCTGGCGGCGGCGCAACACCGTTACCTAATAATTCACGTACCTTAGTACCTGACAAAATCACGAAATCTTCGAACTCATGATCGGGCACATCGCGCATCATTACTACTTTGTTTAACTTTTTAGAATATGCGGTGTGATCAGCATTGAAAATTTCAATTTCCATGGCGCCTTTAGGCACTTCATTGTCAAAAATGGTTTGCGCATCAAAGGCACCGTAGTAATCACCAACACCAGCATGATCTCGACCAATAATAAAATGGGTTGCGCCCATATTTTGACGAAACAGTGCATGCAATACCGCTTCTCGCGGGCCAGCATAAAGCATGTCGAAACCATAACCGGTAACCATTACGCTATTTTTTGGAAAATAGTTCGAGACCATTTCTCGAATCGATGCGTCACGAACATCCGCAGGTATATCACCTTCTTTAAGCTTGCCTAGTAACATGTGGATTACACAGCCTTCGGCTTGCGTTGACTCCATTGCCATCTTGCACAATTCTTCATGTGCGCGATGCATTGGGTTACGCGTTTGAAAGGCAACTATTTTATTCCAGCCTCGCTCAGCAATTTCATCACGAATTTGCACCGCTGTCCTAAACGTATCACCAAAATCAGTTTCAAAATAACTGTAGTTGAGCACCTGAATATCACCCGCGACCACAAAGCGACCCTGATTAACAAAGGCATCAACGCCTGGGTGAGCTTGGTCAGTAGTGCCATAAACCGCTTGCGATACAGACTCTATTTCTTGCTCGGTAAACTCATCGATCTGCGTTACCGTTTGCACCGCAACGACGGGGTTACCTTCTACATTTGGATCACGCAAAGCGATTTTATCGCCTACAGCAAAATCCACTTTCGGCAACATATTCAAAACAGGTACTGGGAAGAACAAACCAGATTCAGTTTGCATAGACTTAGCAACCTGCAAGGCATCGGCTTTAGTCATGTAACCTTGCAAAGGTGTGAAGTAGCCACCGCCTAACATCACTGCATTAGCTGCTGTGGCAGAACTAACCAGAACTTGAGTTAAACTTTGAGCTTCATTGTTAAGTGCATTCCTAGCCGATTCATCGGCCACGAACAAAGGGGTAAGCGCATCAGCGCCATGAGGTTTAATCACGGTAATCTCCTTAAATGCTCAGCCTGAGCACTTTAATAATATTTGTAGTACTTGCTAACAGTGCCGTTACTTATAAAGTACTAAATAACGATGTTCTTGTAGGTATTCGAGAATCGTTTCGACTTCTTCTTCTACCGTTTGAGTATCTGTATTCAATGTAATTTCAGCGTTTTCAGGTGCTTCGTATGGATCGTCAATTCCGGTGAAATTTTTAATCTCACCAGCACGGGCTTTTTTATACAAGCCTTTTGGGTCCCGATCTTCAGCACATTCTAAAGAACAGTTAACATGTACTTCTATGAAGTTATAACCGCCCTCTTCATGAATCTTGCGTACTTGGTCTCGGTCAGCTCGATAAGGACTAATAAAACTGTTCAAGGTAATAATTCCAGTATCACAGTACAACTTTGAAATTTCGCCGATACGGCGAATATTTTCCGTGCGATCTTCCGCAGAAAAGCTCAGGTTTTTATTGATGCCTAAGCGAATATTGTCGCCATCCAAGCGGTAGCTCATTTTGCCCATCTTGAATAAGGCTTTTTCCAATGCCACAGCTACGGTACTTTTGCCGCTGCCAGACAAACCGGTAAACCACAGTGTTGCACCTTTCTGACCCAGACGATTAAATCGGTCTGTACGGGTGATCTCTCCATCATGCCAAATGACATTAGTTGCTATTTGTTCAGTCATGTTCTTCTCTCTAAAAATTTCCTTTGTTGTATCGTTAGTAATGTGATTCATTTGATTGTTAAGTTCTAATTTGAAGTGTGCCGTACAAAATAAAGTCCGAGCACTGTTCAATGGTTTCATAAAGGTCAAGTAAGTCGTCGCGCATCAAATTAGCGCCCCAAGAATTACAAATCCCTATAATCGAATACGCCACAAAATGGGTATCGACGTCTTTTCGTACCGTTCCTTGTTCAATGCCTTCCGTTAAGGTCTGCTCCAACAACTCTCGATATTTAGTGCCCAACTCCTTAATAACCGCTCGCTTCTCACGTGGTAAATAAAGTCGTTGTTCATTGTGTACCTTCATAGCCGAATTCTTGCCGCGATAGTTACTTAAATGCGACGTCACTATCGCTAAAATTTTCGATTCAAAAGGCTGTTGCTTCGCACAAATTTTCTCCATGCGTTGCACGTAAGCACCAAAATTGAATTCACACACATCTTGTAATGCGTGCTCTTTCGATTTGAAGTAGTAATACAAACTACCTTGTTTGATGCCCATGGCTTCAGCGATATCTTGTGTAGTTGCACCATGAAAGCCTTTTTGCGCAAATACTTCTGCGGCCGCTTCAATGGCAAAGACCTTTTTTTGAGCGTACTTACTGCCCACCAATCCAAGATCTACTGCACTCTCCGAATCCACCATGCAGCGCATTATACAGATAACTCACACTTTTTCTATAGATTTATAGAATATTCTTATATTTTTATTTTATTTATTTAATATCAATGACTTATTTCTATATAATTATTGAAAACATGCACCATGAGGACTAAAACTTGGACATTTTATACAGAACATGCTCAGACAAGCTGTGCCCTTTAGGTAAATCTGGGTGCTCAAAATTTTGCTCAGCATCGTGAA
>CAZJWW010000031.1:0-22032 GCA_964549895.1 uncultured Gammaproteobacteria bacterium | reverse complement strand
AAAAAGCCCCTGACTAAGCAGGGGCTTTAATCAGCACTTTAGCTATTTCTAATTATTTAGTGTATTAAAAATATTAGCTGACATACTACTTCTCGAACTATTAATTACTACGCGAACTCTTCGGAAAAAGTTCTGAATCCTGCGGCTTGTTCTGGTAGCGAAATCGACACGCAAACCACCAATTGTTCGATTATTGATTACGGTTGTTAATTCGCCATCACGACGATTACTAATGTGGTTACCGTGATCAGTACTTGCACCCATAAGGACAACAAAATGGTTAAACAAAAACGAAGATGGCCCATCACTAGAACGTAACTCACCATTGGCACGGACACTTCGGCTGCACGATTGAAACGAATCTCGAGTACGTGATGCGCATGCACTGTGCAACGGCACTACACTGTCATCACTGCCTAAGATGAAAGGTTTAGTTATGCCAAAAAACTCAGTACCCGTACCCGCAAAACGTAACCTTGGAACGGCTTGGTTACTGGTAGCGATTGCGCGTGCGCGTGCTGGCCGCAAGTCTTCCAAAACTCCGAGATTGCCATTTCTAATATCAAACCCAAGAAAAGCACTTGCCACGCTGCGCAATGCAATTGTCGCAAAGTTTCCACCATTGGCGACAGTTGCTGCCACATCCGCTAGCTCTGTACCCCCTCCTGCGCCCGCCAAATCAAGCACTAACAAAATTTTAACGCGGTTTTGATCAATACCCCATTGGCGTAAACGGCTCAGGGCGTCCCTTACGACTAAATCGCCTGTTGAATGTGTTACGTAAATGCATCCATTGACGCATAGGCCATTGCGCTCCAATTCTTCAAAGTGACGCCGAAACTGATCCTTAATACCACCAGTTACGCGGTCTGCTGAAGACCAAAAGTGATGCGCTTCGGCGCGGGAAGTCCAAAACTCACTAAAATATTCTTCAGATAGTTGTTGTAATTGTGCTTCACTGGTAGGCGCTTCTTGTAAATCTGCGGCACGAAAACCGTTAACCAGTATTACGTTTTTACCCGCTAATGTTGCATGTGCATTAACACTCACCATTAGGGCTGAAACGATTATTAAAAATGCAAACTTCATATATTTCTCCTGAGATAAACTGCCTCTTACATAAGCTTAAACAATTAACGATTAGTTTATATTTTTGTTATCTAGCGCTTATTCTTCAAATACATTATTGAGCAGCCGTTTTGATTATTTGCCCAACTCGTTGGTAATGCCGTTGAGCAGTGGTTTTAACTAAAAACAATGTGGTTAATTAGGATCGCCCCCTTGCTCTTCGGCACCTTGATTTTCTATTCCACCAAGCTCAATTAAAAATTCGGCTCTTTCTTGAGCTAGAGGGTCTTCAAAAACCTCATCTGCATAGTCCGAAAACGAGAAAGCACTTAATGTGTACTGTGAATTCACACTTGATGCAGGTACATCGAATTGCTCACCGCGTTCGGCACCACGATACGCCCTTATATTCGTTAATACATAAGGCCCTTCGGATCCAGCGGCTTTTAAAGCTTGGATATGTGCTTTTGCGATTAACCGACCATTACCCTGTGACATTCTCCCTTCAGTCTGCAGAGCGACTAATGGCCGCCCAGTTTGTTGGTCGTTCAATATTGCGCTAACAAAATAATAGCCGCTGCTTAGTACCGAGTACTCAAAAGGAATCTCTAAATTAGCACCACTCGGTTGTACAACGCCCAATCCAACGAGTCGCGCAGAGGCGGTGTCGTAATTAAAAGCAACGGTGGTAAAAAACGGCTCGCCCGCGATCTCAATGGAGATTTTAACAATCATCTCTTTTGAAAATGTTTGCGGCGGAGCTAATGAGGTATCCAAGGCACCGACAAAAATTGACTGACTAGCATCAACGCTGTTTAAATTAGTACTAAGCGGGGTATCTCCTTGTGGTCCGGCAATATTTGCCAATGCTTCTACAAAGGCTCCCTCAGGCACACCGCTTAACTCTAAACGTATATTAATTGTGTCATTGCTAAAGTATTGAAATCTATCTACCGCCGCCGAAACACCAATCGTCTCACCCGATTCTGTTTCAAACGGGGTTTCCACTTCTGTCTCTTCATAAGGCTCAGGCTGCTTTGCATCAGCTAGGTTTCTAATGGGCTGAGAGCCGATCGGAAAACGCGCGGTATCAGCATATTGATCCGCAATATTTTGTACCTGGGCCTTTAAAACTTGGGTTTCGAGTTCGCTAAAGCTATCGTCATTACTTTCAGTCACTTTCGGCGACTTCTTTTTATCCAAAATATCAACATTGACTTGCTCTCCTTGCGAGGGCACAGCAGAATCACTTATCAGGGACGGCGGTTTCTTATGATTAAAAAACCAAAGTGCGGCAACAATGACCAGCGCAATAGCTACGATTATTGAGACAGATTTTTTCACAAAACAACTTACTCCTAACAACAGGTTGATAGAAAGTAGCGAAGCTTGAAAGCACTAGTAAGCCGCGCCTGTTTTTAACTAGGCAATCATTTTCACACTAAATGAAAGTGAACAACGGTAGGAATAGCAAAAATCAACTCTTATTGCCAGACAATTTGTCTATTTATTACAAGATTTACTATTTTAATAGTCATATGCAAAAAAACTGAGTTGCAATGCTGCTTTAAGTAATCTTACGTTTTGCAAGAGATGGTGTAAGGGATCCTAAAAAGTGGTCGCTGATACTGGAGGACTAAAGTGTTATTTCACTGAAGCCGTCCACACTTGGCACTAGAGACCAGATTCGAACATTCACAAAATTGGCCAAAAAATAGTCGCCTATTATTTCCAGCGATAAAGCGGGTAACTGTGAAACAGCACTCGCGATACTCAATACCAACATTGTCCCAGTAAAGATGACTTTAGGAATCGTAGTTAGACGTTACCGCGTCAGGAAAGATGTTTGTAATAACAGTCTAAATAGTTAGCTTAACAATTGCGCTCTCGCTCTGTTAACTTCGATTTCACAACTCTAAATTATACGTCACTTGTTTTGTTTTTCTTGTTTGAACCTTTTAATAAGCCTGCCCTACTCACCAGTACTTACTAACTACATTTTTACTAAATACGCCTAGCCATGAGTGCTTATCCACAAACTCTTAGCTTCAGGCTTAGCTACTAAACAAAGGCAAACTTGATGAAATCTACTAAATTAAAACGTATTGCTCAGCTAACGTCAGTTATTCTGAGTACTGCTATTGTTACTACTGCACTGGCTTCCAGTCACCGTGAAGCTCCTTATATTTCAAAATATCCACAAAACGATGGAACTGATTTTTATGCATTCCGAAGTTATGAACCAGGTCGAGAGGACACCATTACCTTCTTAGCGAACTATATTCCGGTACAAGCGGCGTATGGTGGCCCAAACTACTTTCCATTAGATGAGAATGCTATCTATCAAATACATATTGATACTGATGGAGACGCAATTGAAAATTTGACCTTTGAATTTGATTTTGAAAATGCATTACCCACTAACGGCATCACTAAATTCAACATCGATGGTGTTGAACAATCAGCCGTATTAAGAAATGTTGGCCCTATTAGTGCGGCAGAAGCGCCCAATCAACCAGATACGCTTAATTATCAAGAGACCTATGAAGTCACTCTAGTTGAAAGCACTCCTTTAGGAAGAAGCAGTCGCTTACGTCAAAGACGCTTTGATACAACAAATCTAGCTAATGGCAGTCAAACTTTCGAAAAGCCATTTGACTACTCTGGTGAAAACACTTTCGGTGGTCCAGGTCAATACGGTCTCTATGCGGATCAATTCGTACATGAAATTAATGTTCCTGGTTGCAGTGCACCGGGTCGTGTTTTCGTAGGTCAACGTTTAGAAGGTTTTAAAATTGCCTTAGGCGAAGTGTTTGATTTAATCAACTTTGTACCTATCGAATTAGACAGTACTCCGGGCGCTAACGACAATGGTGGATTGTTTGGTGCCGCAGGTGCAGGCATCCGTCAAGATCCCGGTCGAAACGTGTTGGAAGAAAATAATGTCACTACTATTGCATTGGAAATGCCGATCTCTTGTGTAACTGACGAGTCTGAGCCCGTTATTGGAGCATGGACCACTTCTAGCTTACGCAATGTAAACATTCTTAGCCGCAGCCCAGAATTAGATGAAGCAGAGCGCGCTGTGGGTCGTTTTCAACAAGTATCCCGTGTAGGTCATCCGTTGGTGAACGAGCTTTTCATTGGCTTTGAAGACAAAGATGCTTTTAATGGCAGCGTACCTTCAGATGATGGTCAGTTTGCGTCTTTTGTTACCAACCCTGTATTTCCCGCAATCGTTAACGCTTTGTTTCTTGCTCCAGTAAACAGTTTACTTGGTACTCTTGGCGCCGGTCCACTGGTTGATCTTGCGCCAACTAACTTCCCACGTACAGACTTGGTAACCACTTTTCTAACAGGTTTTCCTGGTGTTAACCAACCCGCAAATGTAGTGGCTTCGGAAGTATTACGATTGAATACCGCAATTCCTTCAACGCCTCGCGCGGAGCAAAGTAACTTTGGATTGGTGGCTGGCGACCTAGCAGGTTTTCCGAACGGTCGACGCCCCGGTGATGATGTTGTTGATATAGCACTGCGTGTCGCCATGGGGGCACTATGTCACCCTGTTGCGATTGATTTAGACGGTGATGGAGTTGCAGCCGATAATTTAGGTTTGTGTTCACCTGCGGATGCGCCAATTGGCAATGTAGCACTAACAGATGGTGTGCCGCTAGATGCGAACAACTTCGAACAATCGTTCCCATACTTGTTGATGCCGTATCCTGGTTCGCCAAATGATGCGCCGATTCCGACACCGCGAGACCTTCCTTAAGGGTTGAGACAATGACGGCGAGAGAATTAGTCTGCCTAAATCTAGTGGTTGCCGTAGTTGCGGCAACCACTTGGTTTGTTCAAGACTTGGGTGATGCGCGCCAATCACCTATTCTGAACAAACCTATTTTTCGCGAGCCGATTTTGCAAAAGGCCATAGAAAATAAAAAGGAAATTACAGATATGAGTATATTTAGTCAATCTACTCCAATAACTGATCAAGCAGCAAATTTTCCCGAACAACAGAATATCAATGGTCTACATTTAAACACCAAAAAAATTGATGAACGAGCGCAGACTCTTGATAACTTATACGAAACATTTAGGGCACTGGAAACACAATATGGCGTGTTATCTATTGATGATATTGCTCTATTAGAAGAGTCACTCAATAAAATCGGCCAAGACGATATGCTGGTTGATTTAAGCTACGCCTTAGATGAATTGTTAGCCCAGCCTTAACCATTGATTCAACTATTTTCTAGTTCAAGGATAGTTAATCAACTTAAGAAAATACCTATGCTCACCTAGCTGTCCGCAGTCAAGCAGATCCAAAATGTCTATCTCACTCCTTCATTTAATAGCATTGTTATTTTTTGGCCTGACGATTCCTTTCGCCAGTTTGGCGGAACGGACTATTCCTGAAAGCCATGAGAAAATTATTGCGGTTTGGTCAACTCAAGACAGCACAATCCCTCAAGCTGAAACTCTTGAGAGAGCTATCGAAATCAGTCAAGACTTATTAGAACGAGCGAAGCAGCCAGGGCGCTCTTATCTTTACAGTCTAGCTCATACCACCTTAAGTCCATGGATACAAAATAACGTAAATAATGCCCTACTTTGGATTACTTGGGCAAGAATTCAGCAGCACAAGCATGATTTTTCTGGAGCCTTAGAATCGCTTGATCAAGCCGTACGATTAGAACCAAAAAATGTGAATGCTCACCTAATTGTCGCGCGCACCTACCTTATTCAACAAAGTTATGAACTGGCAAAAAAATCCTGTAATCGTATTGTTCACAGCGGAGATCTTCTAAGCGCAAGCATTTGTAGTATAGAAGTAGCAAGCCATCAAGGGTCACTGACTGAAAGTTATCGCAATTTGGAAAAGGTTATTACAGGCTTACGGGAAAATGATGAAAAAAATGTGTGGGCAAAAAGAATTCTAGCCGACATGGCAGCTCGGCGAGGGCTTTGGCAATTAAGCGAAGCATGGCTAGACGCAATCTATACGGACAACGACTTAAATACCATCATTGAATGGGCTGACGTCAAGTTGCGGCTAAGAAAATACAGTGAAGTTACCGCAAAACTGTCCACAATCGTAAAGCGAGTACCCAGCAGCGAAGATACAATCTTGATTCGTCTGGCATTGGCAGAACAGCACTTAAATAATGATGTAGCACTAAACTGGAAACAAATTGTGAAAGAGCGCATGGCATTACGTGAACAACGCAATGACTTATTCCACGCCAATGATCTAGCTATTTTCTACCTGGATATAGAACCGAACCCAGAAAAAGCCTTGCAATGGGCCGAGATTAACTGGCAGACGGCAAGAGAATATAAGGATAAGGCATTACTTGAGCGAGCTGTAAAAATGTCGGCCGAAACTAATGAGCAAGATCAGGTTTTACAATGACCGGCCTTAAAAGATTAATAACCCCAATGCTTATGATAAGCACACTAATGTTTTCTTCATGTGCATTAAGTCATCAAACCAGCACAGGGTATTTAACCGCGGAACTAAATAATAGCGGCACTCTTAATGGCGAACTTCAAATTCGGCTTTTCGATTTAGAACGCGTTATAGGCTTGGATCAAGATCGCAATGGTCAGCTTACGTGGGGCGAAGCCTTATCTGAAGTCGATGCCGTAGAGCAGTACATTAGCAACAATCTGAATTTTCAGCGTGATCAAAAAATTTGTAGCGCATCTTTTACCGGTGCTTGGCAGTTAGATTCTCATTTCAACGAGCCTTATTTGGTGTTACCGGTCAGTGCGCAATGCGCTATCGCTGGCGACCTGCAAATTAATTACGATGGCTTTTTTGATTACGACAATGAGCATAAATTGCTGTTAAATTTTCGCGGTGTTAAAAATTCATATAGTCGTGTTATAAGTAACGAAAACCGTGTTTTAGAACTCGATGCTGTTAACGGCAGCCGCTGGAGTACTTTTGAAGAATTTACTAAACAAGGTGCTATTCATATTTGGATAGGTATAGACCATATTTTATTTCTTATGTGCCTGCTGTTGGCTACAGTGTTTGGCCTTGAAAGAGCTTCTTTTCAACGCTTTAAAAGCCTTCGTGAAAACGGTTGGGAAATTCTAAGAGTAGTTACTGCGTTTACCGTGGCTCATTCCATTACCTTGGCCGCGGTTGCATTGAATTGGATTACTGTATCGAGCACCTGGGTGGAGCTAGGTATCGCGGTGACTGTACTGGCTGCTGCACTCAACAACATTTACCCAATTATTAAAAATATAGTCTCGGTCACTTTCGGCTTTGGTCTATTGCATGGCATGGGGTTTGCGGGAGTACTCGGTGAACTTGGCTTACCTAGTGATCAAAAACTATTAACTGTGCTGGCGTTTAACCTAGGTGTGGAATTCGGGCAGCTGATAATTATTGCTGCCGTTCTACCGCTTATGTATCTGATAAATAAACACGATCTCAAGCCAAAACACTGTTTAACTGGCGGTTCAACCGCAATCGCGATTATCGCTGCGATTTGGATTATTGAAAGATCGCCGATTTAGTTTGCCGTTATATTGCGTTCTCCTATTAAATCTCAAAACTATTGATTATTGAGATAAACAAGCCTCACTGCTAAGATTCTCGATGAGAACACTCACTTGCGTTCGGGGGAAATGGATGCCAATAACTTTTCAATTTCCAGCAGTGTACGATGAACTACTATATTTGGTAGATTGTCCTCACTATTCCATTGTATTTGGAAGACTGTCCTTACTATTCGATGATTACTTTTTAGTTATAGCTATGATATCGCTATAGAGATTAAAGACAATTATTACGCGCCAGCACAATGAATAGCACTCAAGAAGATCGCCGCTTTGATTTAGATTGGTTAAGAGTCTTAGCATTTGGCAGCTTGATTTTTTATCACATTGGCATGTTCTATGTTACCTGGGACTGGCATATCAAAAGTATCCATTCTAGTTCAGCGCCAGAACCATGGATGATCTTGATAAACCCTTGGCGACTATCTCTTCTATTTTTGATTTCAGGAATGGCGCTGCGGTTCATGATTGACAATCATATAGTCAAGCGCATGAACCTAACTCGCTTTGCATGGAATAGAACTTGGAAACTTTTTGTACCTTTAATGTTTGCTATTCATTCTATTGTGGCGCCACAAGCGTGGTTACAGCTAACAGAAAGTGGCGAAGTTACTTCGGGGTATTGGGACTTTTTCGGCGAATATTTGATTGGCACAAAAGCTAAGTACTCCATTGAAATTCCAACCTGGAATCACCTTTGGTATGTGGCCTACTTAATCGTTTATACACTTATTTTGATTCCGATTGCAAAGCCGTTAATCAAATTCATGAATGTCTCTGGAAGAACATTCATTAACCGCGTACTTTCTTCTAAGTTTGCATTTGTTTGGCTATTACTTATTCCTACTATTCCACACTTTATTTATCGAATTTTTCTTGATGCTCAATTTCCCACAACTCACGATCTAATAAATGACTGGGCTAATCATGCTCATAGCTTTACGTATTTATTATTCGGATTCGTTTTGGCAAGAGAATCATCATTCCATGCCATTGTGAAACGCAATTTTAAGTTACTGATTTTAGGGACGGCATTATTAGCCATAATACTCAGCACTGCATGGGGAAATTGGGAATCGATAGAATCGGAAATATTGTTATGGTTTTTTCGGTATCTAAGAGTTCTCTATATTTGGATATTTATAATTACCTTACTCTCATTTGCGCAAAATTATTTATTCAAGCCGAGTAAAGTTCTTACTTACTTATCGGAATCGATTTTTTCATTGTATATTTTGCACCAAACCATAATCATTATGGTGGGCTACTGGTTAACTCGACAAGGTTTATCCGTCGGTTTAGAATTTTTAACACTCACATTAATAACAATATCTGGGTGTTTTTTACTTAATGAACTATTTATTAGAAGGCTTAAATATGTTCGGCCCTTTTTTGGTTATAAAATGCTTGGTTAATAATTACGTCCAAAGTATGTTTATCATTACGCGTTTAGAACCCCATTAGGACTGAATGAATATCGACTATCTAAAAATCGCAGGAGCACTTAGTTTCATTGCGGCTCTATTGCACTTAGCGGTCATTGTTGGTGGCCCCGCATGGTATCGTTTTTTTGGTGCAGGCGAAGCCATGGCAACAATGGCTGAACAAGGATTACTGCGACCTACAATAATTACGATTTGTATATCGACTGTTTTAGCCGTATGGGGCGCCTATGCTTGGTCCGCTGCAGGAGTGATACCTAAATTACCATTGCTAAAGCTGGCCCTTATCTTAATTACCGCAGTGTATTTACTACGCGGCGTTTTAGGGTTGTTCGCGCCATTATCTTCTCACCCTGAAATCACTCAAAACAGTGCCAGTTTCTGGATATGGAGTTCCATTATTTGTTTAGTATTCGGGCTAGTACACTTGAAAGGTGTTCTTAGTAAATGGTTCCTGTGAACAATAATAAAGAATCAAAAAATACCCAGCTGACTTTCTGCTATCAGCTTTTCGCTACTGATAATGTTTTATCAATGACGAAGTATCTTGAGTAGAGCCACCTGCTAGAGATAAAGCTTGGTACCATTCACAGACCATTTTGGAGACGATCGGATCCCAACCTTGTTGGGTGGATTGATCAATGGCGTATTTTAAATCTTTGATCATATGGTCAACGGCAAAACCAAAATCAAAATCACCCTTTACCATAGTGCTAAAGCGGTTATCCATTTGCCATGATTGAGCGGCCCCACCTTTAATCGCCTTAAATACATTGTCAGCCTCTAGGCCTTCATGTTTTACCAACGTTATTGCTTCAGATAAACCTGCTAGCAGTCCTGCAATGCAGAATTGGTTAGCCATTTTGGCAATCTGCCCTGCCCCAGCGTCGCCAATATGAACAACATTGGCGCAATAAATTTTTAATAAATTTTTGCAAGCATTAAGAGCGATTGAGTCTCCACCCACCATACAACTTAAGGTTCCGTCGACCGCGCCTGCTTCTCCGCCGGACACCGGAGCATCTAAATATTGAACACCCAGTTCAGCGGCACTGGCGTACATTTCTTTAGCTAATTCTGCTGAGGTGGTGGTGTGATCAATTACACATCCACCAGCGTTAAGTTGCTTAAATAGTGCTAACTCGGTATTTAGTAAAGCGCGTACGTCGTGATCATTACCAACACATAAAATAATTATGTGGTAATTTTGATCTTGCACATAAACTTCACCTTGGTTGCTAGCTAGCCAAGCGGCTGTTTTTTCAGGTGAGCGATTCCAAACGGAAACTTGATAATCGTTAGACTTAGCCAAATGGCCCGCCATATTGGCGCCCATTCGGCCAAGCCCAACAAAGAGTAGTTTTTGCATATTGTATTGTCTAAATGAACTGTTATCTCTTAACCACTAAATCTTGGCTACTAGCTATTGGCTACTAACTGAGCTTTTTTTCCGCGGCTTCCACAGCTTGATAGATTAAAGTATTAATAGTCATTGGTCCTACCCCACCTGGTACCGGCGTATAGGCGCTGACTCGATCTGACAAGGGGCCGAGCTCAACATCACCCACGCCACCAGGATGATAGCCCGCATCAACAACTATCGCATCGTCTTTAATCCAACTTGCTTGTACAAACTCTGGTTGGCCCAAGGCGGCAACGACAACATCTGAGCGCCCTACAATTTCATTTAAATTTTGGGTTCTTGAATGGCAAATGGTAACCGTGGCATTGGCGTTTAACATCATCATTGCCATTGGCTTACCTAAAATAGCGCTGCGTCCTATAACCGCAACATTCTTACCTGATAGCGGCATGTTGTAGGCTTCTAATAAACGCATAATACCTTTTGGAGTTGCACAACCATAGGCTTCTTCTCCCATTGCCATACGACCAAAACCAAGGCAAGTAACACCATCGACATCTTTGCCTAAATCAATGGCATCGAAACACGCGCGTTCATCAATCTGCGACGGCACAGGGTGCTGTAACAAAATACCATGCACGTTTGGGTCGTCATTAAGTTCAGCGATTTTACCCAGCAATTGCTCGGTAGTTGTTTCTTCTGGAAGTTCAACTTTTAATGGTTCAATACCGACGCGTTTGCAGGCATTGCCTTTCATTTTCACATAGGTAGCTGACGCCGGGTCACCACCAACTAGGATAGTGGCCAAAATAGGCACTGCGCCATCACCCGCTTTTTTGATTTGTTCAACTCTTAAGCTCAATTCGGCTTCGGACTCAGCCGCTACTTTTTTACCATCAAGCACCAATGCAGACATAACAACTCCTCGTAAAATTTATAATAAAAACCACCTGAACAGCGGCTAGGAAACAAGTCGGCTTTCGCCGAAATAAACTGAATGCCTTCCCTGCTTTGAAAAACCAAGTAAAGACACACCACTTTGCTTAGCGATATCGATTGCCAAGGTTGTCGGCGCAGAAACTGCAACTAAAACTTTAATGTTAGCGCTGGCAACTTTAGCCACCATTTCATAACTGGCTCGGCTAGTGACAAGCACAAAGCCCTGATCATTTTTAGATTCTTTCGAATTACTAGCTGTCAATGCTAGAGCACCGAGTAATTTATCTAAGGCATTGTGCCGGCCTACATCTTCGCGCAGCAATTTGCTATTACCATCGAGGTCACACCAAACGGCCGCGTGCACACCACCGGTTTGATCATTTAGTTTTTGTCCACTAGCAAAGTTAGCAACCGCTTTTTGTATAGCGGCGTGCGACACTTGTAATTCCCCACTGACGATCTTGGGTGCTCGCATGGCTTGATCTAAGGTTTCAGCACCGCATAATCCACAGCCAGTTCGACCGGTCATATTGCGACGTTGCGTTTTGAGTGCTTCGAATGGGCCTTCTGGAATCAAAATTGAAATAACCACACCGCGGTCTTCTTCTACAATTTCAATATCCAGAATATCCTCTGGATTCTCGACAATGCCTTCGGACAAACTAAAGCCAATAGCGAATTCTTCAAGATTATCTGGAGTGGCCATCATGACCACATGCGAGATGCAGTTATACATTAGTGCAACGGCGGTTTCAGAAGCCACCCAGTCGCTGCTCTCGCTATGCTTACCTTGTTCCCAAACCGAGCGAGATATCTTTGCGGCACCTAAAAACGGCACCGTATCGATCTTTGATAGATGTTTTGGCATCATCAAGGAACTAGTTAGTGAACTCTAGGTACTGGGCGATAAATGGGTTTTCTCTAATGAATTTTTGCTCCAGATTTTTCTTCTCTAAATTTTCCGTTGCCCGCTTTGGACCGCATCAATAATTCTTGTTGCTTGGCGTCAAATTTAGCTTGTCGTTCTTGCCATGCTGATGGCTGCGATACCTGACTGATTTGTACCGCAGTCACTTTGTACTCTGGACAACTGGTTGCCCAGTCTGAATTCTCAGTAGTGATTACATTGGCACCCGATATAGGATGATGAAATGTTGTGTACACCACGCCGGGTTTAACTTTTTCAGTCACTTCTGCGCGTAACACCGTATCACCAATACGACTTTTAATACCAACCCAATCGCCCGTACTAATGCCACGTTCTTCAGCATCTTGTGGATGAATTTCTAGGGTATCCTCAGCATGCCACGTCGAGTTATCGGTGCGACGCGTTTGAGCACCGACATTATATTGTGACAAGATTCGCCCGGTGGTTAACAATAATGGGAATCGACGATTAGCTCGTTCGGTAGTCGGCACGTATTCCGTCACTTCAAAATAACCTTTACCGCGAACGAATTCGTCAACGTGCATTATTGGCGTGCCATCTTTAGAATCGTCATTGCATGGCCATTGAATACTGCCTTCAGCTTCAATCTTTTTATAGGTTACGCCCGCGAACGTTGGCGTTAACGCCGCTATTTCCTGCATTATTTCAGAAGGGTGTTGATAGTTCCAATTACAACCCATTGCATTAGCCAGCGCTTGCGTGGTTTCCCACTCTTCTTTGCCACACAATGGTGGCATGGCTTTGCGTACCATAGAAATTCGGCGTTCAGCATTGGTGAATGTGCCGTTCTTTTCTAAAAAAGAAGCGCCTGGTAAAAAGACATGCGCAAACTTGGCGGTTTCATTTAGAAATAAGTCTTGGACGATAATGCAATCCATGGCTCGGAGAGCTGCTTCTACGTGTTTAGTGTTGGGGTCCGATTGAGCAATATCTTCGCCTTGGCAATACAAACCTCGATAGCTGCCATCTAAGGCTGAATCGAACATATTAGGTATGCGCAGACCGGGCTCGGCATCGAGATCAACGCCCCACGCGTGCTCGAAAGACCCACGAACTTCATCGTTACTCACGGGTCGATATCCTGGCAGCTCATGTGGAAAGGACCCCATATCACAGGAACCTTGCACGTTGTTCTGTCCGCGCAGTGGATTTACCCCTACGCCTTCTCGACCAATATTACCGGTTAACATAGCTAAATTAGCAATTGCCATGACGGTGGTAGAGCCTTGACTGTGTTCGGTAACGCCTAAACCGTAATAGATTGCGCCATTACCAGCCTCGGCGTATAAACGCGCCGCTGCTCTTAAATCGGCGGCTGGAATTCCTGTATGTTGTTCGCTGTGTTCAGGTGAGTTTTCCTCACTTTTGATAAACGTCAACCAATCGCTAAATGCGGGTTCTTCACAACGCTTAGTAATAAAATCTCTATCGTCTAAACCTTCTTCTATGATGACATGCGCAAAGGCATTCATGACTGCCACATTAGAACCCGGCCGAACAGGCAGGTGATAATCTGCACTGACGTGAGGTGCATTCACCAGCTCAATTTCTCGCGGGTCAATGACAATCAGCTTGGCGCCTTCACGCAAACGACGCTTCATCCGAGACGCAAATACAGGGTGAGCATCGGTAGGGTTAGCCCCCATAACAACGATGACATCGGCTTTAGCCACCGAGCGAAACGTTTGCGTGCCCGCAGACTCACCCAATGTTACTTTTAAACCATAGCCTGTTGGCGAGTGGCAAACACGCGCACAGGTGTCAATATTGTTATTACCGAACCCAGTACGCACCATTTTTTGCACTAACCAGACTTCTTCATTAGTGCAGCGTGACGACGATATTGCGCCAATACTTTTACGACCGTGTTCTTTCTGAATAGCTTTAAAGCGCGAGGCGGCATGTTCTATGGCTTCTTCAAAACTCACTTCTTGCCATGGGTCATCAATGCTATCGCGAATCATCGGCGTAGTAATACGATCTTTGTGAGTCGCATAACCAAACGCAAAGCGACCTTTAACACAGGCATGGCCTTCGTTCGCTTGACCCTCTTTCCAAGGAGTCATGCGCACCACTTCACTGCCTTTCATCTCCGCTTTGAATCCGCAACCAACCCCACAATAAGCACAGGTCGTGGTAACGCTATGCTCAGGTTTACCAGCTTCAATAATGGTGTTTTCACTCAAGGTTGCCGTTGGACATGCATCTACGCAAGCACCACAAGAGACACACTCGGAATCCATAAACAGTTCATCTTGACCAGCGGCCACTTTAGAATCAAAGCCTCGGCCATCGATGGTTAGTGCAAAGGTGCCTTGTGTTTCTTCGCAAGCCCGCACGCAACGCGAACAAACAATGCATTTTGAAGGATCAAAAGTAAAATACGGATTGGATTGATCTTTTTCCGCTGACAAATGGTTCTCACCTTCATAACCATAACGCACCGCGCGTAAGCCGACTTCGCCAGCAGTGTCTTGTAATTCACAATCACCATTGGTCGCGCAGGTTAAACAATCAAGGGGGTGATCGGAGATATACAGTTCCATCACATTACGGCGTAGGTCTGCAACTTTATCGGTTTGTGTCTTTACCTTCATTCCCTCCTCGGCAGGCGTCGTGCAAGACGCTGGAAATCCGCGGCGACCTTCAATCTCTACCACGCACATGCGACAAGAGCCAAACGATTTTAAGGAATCGGTAGCACAAAGTTTTGGTACCTTGGTGCCAATCATAGAGGCCGCACGCATTACTGAGGTGCCCTCCGGTACGGCGACGTCGACACCGTCTATGCTCAACGTAATGGTTTTTTCAGATTGACTGGCGGGGGTTCCGCGGTCAGCTTGGGGTTCATAAAATTTCATGAGTTTGCCACCTCTACTTTAATACCATCCAGGCCAGCCCCAGATCCCTCAGACACGACAGCTTCGTGAGTTACCTGAAAGTGGTCAGGAAAGTGCTTCACCGCACTACGCACCGGAAATGGAGTCATGCCACCCATAGCACACAAAGAGCCGTATTCCATGGTGTCACATAAATCATCCAATAATTGCAAATTATTACTTCTATTATCGTTAGCGCGAATTTTATCAATCACCTCTACACCGCGCACCGCGCCAACTCTGCACGGAGTGCATTTACCGCAAGATTCTACGGCGCAAAATTCCATCGCAAAACGGGCTTGTGCGCTCATATCAACGGTATCGTCAAATACCACTATACCACCATGGCCCACCATCGCTTGTACTGCTGCAAAAGTTTCATAATCCAACGGCATGTCCCATTGCGACTCGGGCAGATAAGCCCCGAGTGGCCCACCTACTTGCACGGCGCACATAGGTCGGCCTGAATATGAGCCGCCACCAAAGTCTTCGAGCAGCGATCGCAAGGTCACGCCAAAAGCGAGTTCAACCAATCCACCCTGTTTAATATTACCAGCCAATTGAAATGGTAGGGTTCCGCGCGAACGCCCCATACCAAAATCCTGATAATGAGCGGCACCTTCACTGAGCACGCCAGCAATAGCGGCTAAGGTTATAACGTTGTTAACAACAGTAGGCAGACCCATAAAACCTTCAATCGCGGGTAACGGAGGTTTGGGGCGGACCATGCCACGTTTACCTTCTAAACTTTCCAACAATGAAGTCTCTTCGCCACATATATAAGCGCCAGCGCCTAAGCGCACTTCTAATTCAAAGGCTTTGCTACTGCTGAGAATATCTTGACCTAAAAAGTTAGCATCGCGTGCATTGGCAATAGCGGTATTTAATATTTCATGAGCTTTCGGGTATTCCGAGCGTAGATAAATGTATCCTTCAGTGGCACCCACGGCTAGCCCGGCAATGGTCATACCTTCGATCAACTGATAAGGATCAGCTTCCATCAACAAACGATCGGCAAAAGTGCCTGAGTCACCTTCGTCTGCATTGCAAACAATAAATTTTTGCTCTGCGGGTGCATCAAGTACCGTTTGCCATTTAATGCCAGTGGGAAACGCCGCACCGCCACGACCGCGCAGGCCTGATTCTTTAACTTGATCAACTATTTCTTGCGGACTTAGTTTGAGGGCCTTTTCAAGACCATCAAAACCTTTGAGCTGTCGATAAGTATCAATACTCACTGGGTCGCCTATGCCAGCACGAGCAAAATTCAATCGCTGTTGATTCTTTAGGTAGGGATGTTCTTCAATATCGCCCAAGTACAATGGATGATTGCTGATATCACCTGCGATGGCTTCTGAAATACTGGCGGCATCATCGCCCGTCGCGGGACCTAGCGCTACGCGTTGACCGTCTTGCTCTACCTCAACTAGTACTTCTAACCAAGACATACCACGCGACCCATTGCGAACAATGGTGACAGACGTTAGCTCCGCCAACTGTACGGCTAACTCATCAGCGCCCAGGGCACAGGAAACCATGTCTTGAGGCACGTAAACAATGGTCACTGTTTTACCTCTTTAGTGGTTTTAGTAATATCTGCGACTAATTTATCAAAGCTATCGGGCGTCACACGCGCATGAACTTTACTGTTCACACTGACCGAAGGCGAGCAAGCGCAATTACCTAAACAGTAAACTTCTTCTAGCGTGATAGCGCCATCCTGAGTGGTTTCTCCGTAATCCAAACCTAAGCTAGTTTTAGCGTGTTTTTCGATTTCTCGAGAGCCCATTGCCTGACATGCCTCAGCGCGACATATTTGAATCAAATTATCACCACGCGGAGCGTCTTTAAAGTCATGATAAAAACTCACAACCCCATGCACCTCAGCGCGCGATAGGTTTAGTTTTTTAGCAATCAGTGGTAAGGCATCATTCGGCACGTAGCCAACCTCTTCTTGAATAGCGTGCAGGATGGGCAACAGCGGTCCACGCTTACCTTTTAATTCTTCTATTATATTTTCTATGTTCTGCATAACTCGCTCTATCGGCCGAACTCTTTTTATTGCTGCTTTTTTTACAGTCTTTTCTCTACCGTCTTTTCTTTATCACCCCTTCGTTACCGGCTTTTATCTAATCTGGAGGCTCATGCTTGTTTAGGCACTAAGACTAGCTTACCCGTGTATTTCTTACTAATGAAATCTTCTTGGGCCTCGATAATATCACTTAGATCGTAAGACTTCGCGACCATGGGGCGAATTTCATTGCGCTCTATATAACCCAATAAATTCTTAAAAACGTCATCGCTTTGGTAGGTGGATCCAAAAAAGCTCAAGTCTTTGAGATACAGTGTGCGCACATCTAGCTCCACAATCGGGCCAGCAATCGCACCGGAGGTCACATATCGACCACCGCGCTTTAACACCTCCAAAAAACTGGGCCATAATTCACCCGCCACCACATCTATCACCACATCGACAGAATCTTCACCAAGCAGCGCCACTAAATCGCTGTTTCGATCAATCACTCGATCGGCGCCCAAGCTCTCTACGTCTTTAGCCTTTGACGGGCTAGACATAGCAATTACCTGCGCTCCGCGACGTTTGGCTAATTGTACAGCCGCGGACCCGACACCACCAGATGCGCCCGTGACTAAGACTGTTTCATTTGCGACATTTGCACGGCTTAACATGCCTTCTGCGGTGGAATAAGCGCAGGGAACAGAAGCCAACTCGATATCTGTCCAATTTGAGTTAATCGCTAGGGTATGTATCGATTTGGCGGCCATATATTGCGCAAATGCGCCATTGCGCTCCGAGCCAGAGGTAATACAGCTAAAATTGCTATCGTCACGGGTGTCTGCTTGCATGGTTCGCACCAACACACGCTCACCGATGCGTTTGGGATCGATATCGGCGCCCACTGCGACTATCTCTCCGCAACAATCAGCCCCTTGTATGATTGGAAATTCTAAAGCGCCAGCCCAACCACCATCATCCCCTACTTCCTCAAAACCACTGGCGGCACCCGCACCTGTTCCGTCGCGCACCACCTTTGAATACCAAGCGGTGCGTGTATTGATATCGGTATTATTGATGCCAGCGGCACCGACTTTTATTAAAACATCATCGGCTTTGGGTTTAGGCACTGGGATATCTTCGCGATATTGCAGTTTATCAAAACCGCCATGACCGGTTAAATAAACGCCGTGCATGGTAGTAACTGGATCGAAATTCGTCACAGTAAATCCTCTTCGTAAGGGTATGTGGTTAATAGTTCATAGCCGTTGCTGGTTACTAAAACTTGCTGTTCTAACTTGACGCCATCTTGTTCGCCCACCGCGCCCATATAACTTTCAATACAAACTGTCATGCCTTCGTCTAACTGACCCGTATTAGGCAATGGTGCTCTGAATCGAGGGTTTAAATGGGGGAACTCGTCGCACATGCCAATTCCATGCAGGGTGCACACATATGCGTTTTGTTGAAATTCTTCTGGTACGTCATAACAAGTGGAATAGAATTCTTCAAAACTCATACCTGCTTTAACCAACTCTAAATTGAATTCAATTTCTTCCACCGCGAGTTGGTATAACTCTTTTTGTCTGGCAGTCGGTTTAGCCGGTCCACAATGAAGAGTGCGAGATAAATCGGCACAGTATCCAAAAGGCCCGACCATATCGGTGTCAAAACCAACTAGGTCACCAGATTCAATTTTGCGATCGGAGGCTTCTTGCAACCATGGGTTGGTTCTTGGACCCGACGCGAGCATGCGGCCTTCATGCCAGTCGCCATCATTGACTAGATTTACATAATTCAATAAACCCCATAGTTGTTGTTCAGTCACACCAGGCTTTAATGCGTGCTTAATACGTTCGGCACCATGCTCTGCCACTTGAATGGCCCAGCGCATGCATTCAATCTCTTCGGCTGATTTAATCAGTCGGGCATTTTCAATAATCAAAACACCATCGATCACGTCAATGCCGCGCTTCTTTAAAGCCTGAGTAATGCTGGGATTGACATATTCGATAGCCACTCGTTTGGACGTGCTTGTGGTATCCGATAAATAGGCCTGCACATCATCGGCAAATTTTTCAGCATGTAAACTTAAATCATTGCCGCCATAAAAATGCGAAATGGCATGGCCCGGACGGTAATTTTTAGCAGGAACATTAGGATGCAAGGTGTTGTGTAATAAATAATCAGCCTCTAAAGAAACGAACAAATAAGTACACGGCACATGCATACTAAAAATAGCGTAGCTACGGTAGTTAATGGCGTAGCGCAGGCTTAAAGGATTGACCATGATAAATACGTCAACCTCATACAACTCCATTTGCTCTTTGATGCGAGCCATTCGGTAATCATGCAAGCGCTGCTGATCAATTTCTGGCAAGGAACGGATTTTGCGTAAATCGCTCCAATTATCATCGGCGAGAAGCTGGTCTGGTGGAATTAAATTCATTAGTTCGTCTCGTTAAAAATAATCTTGCTTTAATATCTACCTTCAATAGTCAACTACGTAATAAATGCCCTGTTTGATCTTCAATTAGCTTAACAATTTTCAAATGTGGTTCATCAGCACCATAGGTTGCGGTGGCTGCTTGGTAACTACTGTAAACTGAGTCCGCCAAACTTAAAGGCACCTCGAGATGCTCACCCAATTCGCTGATTAAGCGCATATCTTTAGTTGCTAAACCCAATGTAAAGGATTCGTCATAGCTGCCATCTAATACTTTAGGAATATAACTATCGACTACATAACTTTGTGCACAACTGCTTTGCAGAACACTGTGCAAGGTGGTTAGATCTAAATCGGCTTTAGCACCCAGCATCATGGTTTCACCAATGCCTTGAGCAACTAAATAGTTCAAATGCAATTGACATAACTTTCCAACATAGCCAGAGCCAGACGGCCCCATACGCACGGCTTTAGCGGTGAAAGAAGCTAAAATTTCTGCGTGCGTTGCTAACACCTGCTCATCGATACCCAACAGCATGGTCAAAGTACCCGCTGCGGCACCCTCGGAACCACCAGAGACTGGGGCATCGATTAAGGTCAGCGACTGATCCGCTTGCGCTACTATCTTTTGCCAATCAGCCAATTCATTGGTACTGGTTTCAAACCATACGGAATTTGCCTTTAAATTCTTTAATACGCCATCATCACCGAGTGTGACCGTATTTATTTCTTTAGCGCTTGGTAAAGACGTAAACAACACATTCACCTGCTGAGCGATGTTCGCAATTGACTTACCATCGATGGCACCGCGAGCTACAAATGATTTCACTACTGCCTGATCTAAATCCAGCACCAGCAAATCATGACCGTTCGCTTTTGTGAACTCGAGCAAATTGCTAGCCATGCCAGAGCCCATATTGCCCAAACCAATAAAGCCAATTTTAATTTCTTGACTCATATGCTTTTAAACCTCCGCTAAAACCTATAAGACGAATCCTGCTTGTCCAGTTGTCGTAAAAGAGCGGGCCACTCGTATTGACCTGGAGGAAAGGCCGCATATTGCTCTGAAGCCAATGCCCATAATTCTTTTTTGCTCGTTTCCAGCGGTTGTTGAGTAGCAAGTGCTTGCAGCGCAACCTCACACATACGGATTAGGTAGTACATATTCATAAAACACTCGCCGGCTGTTTTGCCAACCGTAAGAAAGCCATGATTGCGCATTACTAAACAAGACTTACCTTCGATTCGTTCCGCAATGCGATGGCGTTCATCGGGATCTACCGATAGCCCTTCCCAATCATGGTAAGCCACTTTACCGTAAAGCATAGAGGAGTCTTGCACCAGAAACGGAATTTCTTTAAGGGCAGTAGCGGCCAGTGCGGTTGGTGGGTGAGCATGAAATACAAACTTGCTTTCGGCATGATTAAGATGCACCGCACTGTGAATAATAAAACCCGCGGTGTTGACATCTGAGGGGCCGGCAATGACATTGCCTTGCTCGTCAACAGTAATCAAGTTTGAGGCGTTTACCTCGCTGTAGTGCAGTCCAAATCGATGCATATAGAAATGATGATCACTGCCGGGTACACGAGCGGTAATATGATTCCAAACAGTATCATCCCAGCCAAAAAAGTTGGTTAGACGAAACATGGCGGCCAAGTCTATGCGAACCTGTTCTTGTTGCTGTTCCAGTGTCAATTTCGATGTTAAATCTTCAGTTAATTCTGAGCTACTATGATTCATAAGTTAACCTTCTATAAATGTGCGTCTATATATGTGTTTCTTCGAGATTTGCGGTTTGAATCTGGTGAATAGGAAAAGGTTCCTCACCCTGCTCCAGTCGCAATATATTGTCGACCACAACTTTAGCCGTTGACTTGGCATAGGTTGCGCCTGAAATATGCGGAGTAATGTGCATATTAGAATGAGTAGTTTGAGCGGCCCAAAGCGGAGACTCAGGCTCTAAGGGCTCTTGCGCAAAAGTATCCAACGCAGCACCAGCGATATGCCCACTGTCGAGTAATGCTAATAAAGCCTCATCATCGATAACGGCACCACGACTGACGTTAATAACGTAACCGCCCGCGGGCAGAGTCGATAATCGTTGGCGGTTCAACAAGTGTCGAGTACCAGCATTAAGCGGCAGACAATTAATTAGAATATCGGTTGTCGCCAATAATTCTTTAAGCCCTGAAGCACCACTAAAACACTGAACATCGGTAACAGTTTTGGCGCTGCGATTCCACGCCTGCGCAGCAAAGCCATTAATCGCTATTCGTTCAGCAATAAAGGAACCTATAATGCCTAAGCCCAGCACCGACACGCGCGTGTCAGCGGTGCGAGCGACTTCATGCCG
>CAZJWW010000030.1:6136-22981 GCA_964549895.1 uncultured Gammaproteobacteria bacterium | reverse complement strand
CAAACGCGTCTGCAAACAATAAAACAGCGCCGATAAAAATAGCAATATCCGCGACGTTAAAGTGCGGGAAATGCCAGCTTTGATAATACCAGTGAATAAAATCGATCACATACTGATATATAACTCGATCAATTGCATTGCCAAGAGCGCCAGCAATTATTAGCGCGTAGGCGATACGCAAGTGATTTTCGTGGTTTTGTAAGCGCGTGATCCAAAATGCTAATAAGATACTAACACCCAATGCAAGGCTCGAAAAAAATACTTGCTGCCAACCGCCATACTGCGATAAAAATCCGAACGCGGCACCGGTATTATGCACCAAAGATAAATCAAAAACTGGCAGTATCTTAATTACGCCGTCTCGCAAGATATGCTCAGCCCAATATTTTGTCAGCTGATCAATCATGATTACCAATATTGTCAACTTTAACCAATTAGGCATAGAGTCGTTGCTCACCAGCTCCGTCAACATTGCTAACACATCGACCGCACAACTCTGGGTGTGCAGCTATAGTGCCAACATCAGATCGCCGATGCCAACATCGCACGCATTTTTTATCTTTAGATGCGCTCACTAATATCTTTAATTCAGACATATCGCAGTTCACCGCATCACTACTGGCTTGCTCCAATGAGCTTAGGCCTACTTCAGAAGTGATCAAAACAAAGCGTAACTCATTACCTAAACTCTCTAGTTTTTGATAGGTTTCACCAGCCGCGTAAAGTTGTACATCTGCATCTAACGACGAGCCAATCTTACCGTCAGCGCGCAGCGCTTCTATTTTCTTAGCAACTTCATCGCGTATGGCAATCATATGCTGCCAATCGGCATCGGATTGTGAGTCTTTAGGTAAATCAGCGAGCGGTTGATACGCGGTAGAAAATAATACCGACGCTTCGCGTTCGCCTTCCATATGACCCCATATTTCTTCGGCGGTAAAACTCAAAATGGGCATTAAGCTGCGCACTAAGCTTTCAAGAATATGTTGCATGGCCGTTTGTGCGGACAAGCGCGCCTTAGACGATGCCCCCATTGTATAGAGACGGTCTTTGATAATATCTAAATAGAAGCCACCCATATCAACCACACAAAACTGATGCAGTCGCTGATAGATGTGATGGAACTGATAGTTTTCGTAAGCCGTTTCTATATCTGCCTGCATACTCGCAGTTAATCGCACTGCCCATTGATCAAGACTTAGCAATTCCTCGTAAGCTAAGGCCTGAGTCGACTCGAAACCGTTTAAGTTTCCTAATAAATAACGAGCGGTGTTACGAATGCGTCTATAGGACTCACTGGTGCGCTGCAGAATTTCTTGCGACAGACTCATCTCAGACTTGTAGTCAGTAGCCGCTACCCAGAGGCGCAATACATCCGCGCCAAGAGAATTAATAACTTCTTGTGGCGCAATCACATTGCCCAAAGACTTGGACATTTTGCGGCCTTCTTTATCAACCACAAAACCGTGGGTTAGCACGGCCTTGTAAGGCGGTTCACCGTCATTCATGGCCACGCTGGATAATAAGCTCGATTGAAACCAGCCACGATGTTGGTCAGAACCCTCTAAATAAAGGTCCGCAGGCAAATCCAATTCCGAGCGCGCATTCACAACGCTATTGTGGGTTACCCCTGAATCAAACCAAACATCTAAAGTATCCAGCACTTTGTCGTAATAGTCTGCGGCATCGCCTAACAATTCACTGTCGTCTAAATCGTACCAAGCTTGAATGCCCTCTTGCTCTATTTTAAGTGCTACTTTTTCCATTAAGGCTGGCGTTTCTGGATGCAGCTCACCACTTTCTTTGTGCAAATAAATCGCAATAGGTACTCCCCAATTGCGTTGGCGAGATACACACCAGTCTGGTCGATTCTCGACCATGGTTTGAATGCGTGCCTGGCCCCAGCTGGGTTCCCAACTAACTTTCTCAATGGCTTTGAGTGCTTGATTACGCAAGCCTTGTTCACCCTGCAAGTACTCCATACCAATAAACCACTGGGCGGTTGCACGGTAGATAATGGGTGTTTTATGACGCCAACAATGCGCATAGCTGTGTTCATAATCAACGTTCTTAAGCAATGCACCCTGTTCTTTTAATACCTCAACCACATGCGGATTAGCTTTAAAAACGAATTCTCCTGCAAACAATTCCGTTGACTCTAAAAAGGTACCCGTTGAGCCAACTGGATTATTCACTGGCAATTGATAATGTTTGCCAACGGCAAAATCGTCGCCACCATGCGCCGGTGCGGTATGTACTGCGCCAGTCCCAGCCTCGGTGGTGACATGCTCGCCTAAAATCACAGGCACCTGTTTAGCGTAAAACGGGTGTTGAAGTTGGACTAATTCCAAGGCTGACCCATTGAAACGAGCCAGCACTTGGTGCCCTTCGCCCTGCTTTTCACTCCCGTCTTTAGAGAGCTCATAACGGGCTAAAGCCGATTCCATTAAATCTTCGGCTAACACCAGTTGTTCTGTGCCGCTCTGCACCAATACATAGTCTAATTCTGGGTGCAGTGCTACCGCTTCATTTGCTGGTAATGTCCAAGGCGTGGTAGTCCAGATAACAATACTGGGATCGCTCAGCTTGCCATCATCTAAGCCGATACGTTTGGCAAAATCGACCTGATCCACTATGCCAAATTTAACGTCAATCGCTGGCGATACCTTATCTTGATATTCAACTTCAGCTTCGGCCAGCGCAGACGCACACGTAGGACACCAATAAACAGGCATTAAGCCGTGATATAGGTGACCTGATTCAACAATTTTACCTAAGCTGCGTACCGTATCCGCCTCGGTTTTAAAGTTCATGGTCGTGTAGGGATTTTCCCAATCACCTTGTACGCCTAAGCGTATAAAATCTTTCTTTTGACCTTCGATCTGACGCGCGGCGTATTCTCGACATTTCTGTCGAAAAGTCTTTTTATCGATCTTGTGACCCGCTTTGCCATGCTTTTTCTCAACCTGTATTTCAATCGGTAAACCATGACAATCCCAACCAGGAACATAGGGTGCTCGCATGCCTGCTAAGTTACGCGATTTAACAATAATATCCTTGAGGATTTTTTGCATAGCGTGGCCGGTATGAATATTGCCATTTGCGTACGGCGGACCATCGTGCAAGACATAGCTAGGGGCATCCGCACGCTGCGACTGCAGACTATGATACGTATCTAACTCAGCCCACTTTTTTAAGATCTGCGGCTCACGATTAGGTAAACCCGCTTTCATTGGGAACGCTGTTTTGGGCAAATTAATAGTGTCTTTGTATTGACTGCCCGGTTTTTGGTCACTCATGCTTTAACTCTATATACCTACGATATACGGATAGCCACCGCCTATTCGTAATAGTCTTGCTTTAGGCGGTATCGCCCAACAGATTAGTTAGTCCTTTATTTTATGTTAGTTCCGCAGCTTGACCAATCACAACCGTCCACAAAACCGAAATTAGCGCCCTATTTGCGCGAAAAAATCTCTCGCATCATCAGAATCTATCGCTATTTGCGCTTTAAGCTTATCTAACGAAGGGAATTTTCGTTCGTCGCGCACTTTGTGCTTAAATGTCACGCGCATTTGTTCACCATAAATATCTTGGTCAAAGTCAAAAATAAACACTTCTAAGCGTTTTTCTGTACCATCAACGGTCGGTCGAATACCGACATTAGCAACGCCATAAAACTGCTCGTCGTTTAAGTCCACCATTACCGCATAAACACCACTGACGGCTAACAGAACGTCAGGCAATACGATATTGGCGGTAGGAAAGTCCAAGGTACGGCCCATTTGTTGGCCCCGAGATACTTCTCCTTGAATACTGTAGGCACGGCCTAAAAGGCGTTCAGCCAGCACAAAGTCGCCTTCTTTAATTGCGCTTCGGACACGACCACTACTCACACGCAAATTATCAAGCTCAAAGGTATCGTGTGCTCCAACGATAAAATCGTGTTCCTTGCCCAGTTCTTGCAACAATGTAAAATCCCCAGCTCGGTTCTTACCAAACCGAAAATCATCTCCTACGCTCAAGTAACGTACACCCAATCCATCAATCAAGACGTCTTGCACAAAATTTTCTGGACTTCGTGCGGCAAACTCGGCGTTAAATTCCACGCATAAAACCTGGTCAACGCCTAATTCAAATAATAATTTTGCGCGTTCTTCAATCGACGTTAGGCGTTCAACAGAATTAGGTGCGAAAAACTCTTTAGCGAGTGGCTCAAAAGTAACTACCGTTGCCGGTACCGATAATTCTTGGCTTTTATTGAGCAGAGTTTTAATCACATGTTGATGACCCAAATGCAAACCATCAAAATTGCCAATCGATACCACACTTGGTCTATGGTTGTCGTTTAGATGTTCTATACCGCGAACAAAAGAATTAGTGGCTCCAGTCTGGATCATGCTCTTCTATATAGGTCGTTAATTTAATGCGCTCAGAAAAACCAGTGTCATTAGCAATAAAGTAGCTCAATGTTAACTCAGGATGTCGCCACGACAAAGCACCGTCACTAACCTCAAAATTCACCATCCAAAGACCGCAGACAGTAGCGCCTAATTGTTCTATTTTAAACTTCCAGCGCGACACAACCTCTTGGTATTCAGCTTCGATCATTGGGCGGCGGGGATCATTACTTAGAACGCGATTGAGGCGGTCTTGTATTGGCTGTAATAGTGTTTGATGCTTTTGTGTTATCGATTGCACCAATACCAGCAACTCTGATGCCTCGCAAAGATCAAATAGCTTATTTCTTAAACCTATCTGTGGCTCCATCGACATTTTCTTTAAAATATTGAAACGTGAGTTAAAGTAGAAATATTTAGCTTAGGATTTAGGCGTTAATAATAATTGTCGCGGACGAATACCCAAGACAATGAGGCTCAGAAAATAACTGCCAGCACCTGCTGCCACCAAAAAAAACAAGGCAACAATTCGCTGCCCTAAGTTTCGCTCAAACCAAACTTCAGCGGGTTTATTTAACATCCATAAGCACAAGCACATCAGCGCCACCGCGACGGCAATTCTGAATAGAAACCACCACCAACCTGTTTGCGGTTGGTAAATTTTACGGTTAATGAGTGCCATCAGCAATAAAATTGCATTTACCCAGGCGGCAATAGAAATCGCCAATGCCAAACCGGCATGGGTCATGAAACGCACCAACACAACACTTAAAACAACATTCACAATCACGGCCACGACACCAATTTTCATGGGCGTCTTGGTATCTTGGCGAGCAAAAAAACCAGGTGCTAATACCTTTACAAAAATAAAACCGCATACCCCGATGGCAAATGCTTCAAGAGCGACTGCTGATTGTATTACATCCTTAGTAGTAAAGGCGTTATATTGAAATATAGACGTTAACAAGGGCGTTGCTAAAATATACAAGGCAAACGTTGCCGGTACCGCGATTACAATTACCCAACGTAGCGCCCAATCCATCATTCCTGAAAAACTCTCGGGACTTCCCGAGGTGTGTTCTTTAGACAAACTGGGTAGTACCACCGTGGCCAGCGCAACACCGAATACCCCCACCGGAAACTCCATTAAGCGATCTGAAAAATACAACCAAGATACGCTGCCCGTTATTAAAAATGAGGCGAGGAACGTATTTACTAGCATATTCACCTGCGCTACTGACACACTAAACACAGCTGGCAACATCAGCGTAAACATCTTCCGCACCGATTCATTATTCCAATCTAACGCGGGTTTAGGTAGGTAACCTTCGCGAAGCAGACTGGGCACCTGAAATGCAACTTGGATAAAGCCCGCCAACAACACACCAATTGCCAAGGCACGAGCTGCATTCTCGAGTATCGGCACCAGTATCCACATCGCCACAATTAAACAAAGATTAAGCAATACCGGCGTTACTGCGGGTACGGCGAATCGGTTGAGAGTATTTAGAACGCCTCCCGACATCGCGATTAACGAAATACAAAACAAATACGGAAACATAATGCGCAGCGCGTCTACGGTAATATTGAACTTTTCAGGTTCGTCTATAAAACCAGGAGCGAATGCAGAAACAATGACGGGCGCAAAAATAACACCAAGAATAGAAATAGCCAAGGTCACGGCACCTAATATGCCGGCACTGGTATTCACAAATTGTTTGGCCTCAAGCGTATTTCGTTCCGTCAGCTCACTAAACACCGGTACAAACGCTTGTGAGAAAGCCCCTTCCCCAAAAATACGCCGCAGAAAATTAGGGATTCGAAATGCCACGAAAAAAGCATCCGCCAAAGTGCCAGGGCCGAGAATATTGGCCATCACCACATCGCGTATCAAACCACTAATACGGGATATAAACGTCATTGCGCTTACAATAGCAGTGGATTTTAGTAGCTTTTTAGACATTCGATTTAAACGGCTTTTTCATCAAATTTAGAGCAATTAACCGACCTTTTGGTGGCCATTTTCATATAACAAGTGAGTATAACCGCTCAGCTTCGTTAAAGATGATAATTAGACGCTATTCACTTGACAATTTTCAGCAAAATCTGCATATTCCCGATTCGATTTTACGAGGTAGATAAAAGTGGCAAATTCTCCACAGGCGCGCAAGCGCGCAAAACAAAATTCCGTTCGTCGTTTGCGTAACCAGTCGCAACGCGCGACGGTGCGTACGTCCATCAAGAAACTTGATGCGGCAATAGCGTCAGGCGACAAAGAATCAGCGCAAAATGCTTATATAGAGTCTGTGTCAATGATAGATAAAGCGACCATCAAAGGCTTGCATCACAAAAATCGTGCATCTAGGCTAAAAAGCCGCTTGAACAAACGCGTAAAAGAAATGGCGGCTTAAATAGTAAAATCAACATTTTTAATGAACACTTCAAAAAAAGGACTCAATCGAGTCCTTTTTTAATGCCCGTATATCAGCCGTATAGAATGAATTCCATACGTCTAAAGTGGTAACTAAAGCACCACCAAATTATCACGATGAATCAATTCCTCAGCACCTCCATAACCTAACAAGCTTGGAATTTTTTTGCTAATCTGACCTTTAATTATATTGGCCTCACTTGAATTATAATTACTTAAGCCTCTAGCGACTTCCTCACCTTCTGAATTCACACAGCTAAGTAACTCGCCTCGCTTAAATTCGCCTTGTATGTCCAAAACGCCCACCGCTAACAAACTACTGCCAGAGTCCTTTAAAACTTGGGCCGCGCCTTTGTCCACCACCACCGTTCCAGCAATACGCATTTGTCCGGCCATCCATTGTTTTTTAGAGGCCAAACGATCGTTCGCCACCAATAAGGTACCTAGGTTCTCACCCGCGTGGAGGCGCTTTAAAATATCAGTTTCATAACCACTAGCGATAATAGTTGATGCGCCAGAATGGCTAGCGTTTCGAGCAGCGCTTAATTTAGTCACCATTCCTCCACGACCAAATTCGCCACTCCCAGAAGCCATGGCCATTAAGTCATCATCACCCGCTTTGACTAAACTCAGTAATTCAGCCGCCGTGTCCTGCCTAGGATCAGCGGTGTACAGTCCAGCTTGATCCGTCAAGACAACGAGTAATTCGGCATCGACAATATTAGCTACCAAAGCCCCTAAGTTATCGTTATCTCCAAAACAGATTTCTTCGGTCGCAACACTGTCGTTTTCATTTACTACGGTTAATACATCATATTTTAGAAGTTGACTCAGCGTGTTCTTTGCATTGAGATAGCGTTCTCGATTAGCAATATCGGCATGGGTTAACAATACCTGAGCAATGGTTATATCTAAGGGCTTAAACGCTTCTTCATATGAGCGCACTAACAACGCCTGCCCAACCGCAGCTACCGCTTGCAGCTCTGTGAGTTGCACTGGTCGTTTTGACATTGACAGCTGTGCAATACCTGCTGCGACCGATCCCGACGATACCAAAATAACCTCGATTCCCTGAGCTCTTAACCATGCTATTTGCTTAGCTAGCTGGTTTATAAACTCGGTATCTATGCCCTTACCATCTTCAGTGAGCAAAGAACTGCCTACCTTAACAATCCAACGCTGGCATTGGTGAATAGTTGCGCGACTGATGGCCAGGCGCTCCATTAGATCGACTCGGTATTTTTTGGAATAGAGACAAACACCTCGTCTTGCTTAGCTTTTTTATTTGCATCTAAATAATTCATTATGTCATTACACAACGCTTGAGTTCCCTCGCGACTAATCGCGCTTATGGTGTATACCGATCCTTTCCAAGCCAGCTCTTCGAGTAATTCGCTAACGATTCGTTCGCGATCTTCTTCTAATACTACATCCGTTTTATTGATTACCAGCCAACGATCAAGTTCGTCAAGTTCTGTTCCCGTTTGTTCGCTGTATTGAGATAATTCGCCAATAATAGTTCTTATATCTGTGGCTAAATTTGCAGTTTCATCACCATAAGGTGCAATATCAACGACATGCAAGAGTAACTTCGTACGGGCCAAATGACGAAGAAACTGAATACCCAAACCAGCACCTTGTGAAGCGCCTTCAATTAATCCAGGGATATCTGCGACCACAAAACTACTGCCTAGACCTAGGCTAACCACGCCAAGCTCAGGATGCAAAGTGGTGAATGGGTAATTAGCGACTTTAGGGGTGGCCTGCGAGACAGAACGTAACAAGGTAGACTTACCTGCATTAGGTAGGCCGAGTAATCCAACATCGGCGAGGACCTTTAGCTCCAGCCTCAAAGCACGAACATCGCCCGGTTTACCTTTAGTGGTTTTACGCGGTGCCTGATTAGTGCTGGATTTGAAGGTGGTATTACCTAAACCACCTTCTCCACCTTTAGCAACAATGACTTGCTGATCTTGTTCAGTGAGGTCCGCTATGAGTTCTTCGGTTTGAGCATCGTAAACCATCGTGCCGATCGGCACTTTCACAACCATGTCATCGCCGCTTTGACCCGTTTTTAATTTACCGGCACCGGTGCTGCCATTTTTAGCTTGATAGGTTCGTATAAATCGAAAATCGGCCAAGGTATTCAGGCCTTCAGTTGCTACTAGATGAACACTGCCGCCATTACCACCATTGCCGCCATCAGGGCCTCCTCGGGGAATATATTTTTCCCGACGGAAGCTTAAAGCACCATTACCACCATTACCTGCGTGCACTGATATCTCAGATTCATCGACAAAGTTCATACATAAATATTATCTTGTTTAGCCAATGCATTGGCTTTTATTTAGTGGGTAACAACAGTTACCTTAGTTAGTGAATAAAGAAAGGCCTTGAATAGTTTTGCTATTCAAGGCCTTTAAAGGTTTGCTACTAAAGCCTTAATCTAGCAAATGTTCTATGGCGACTCGTTCTTGACGAAGTTCGTCTTCAGTGGCGTCCATTCTAGAACGACTGAACTCACTGATTTCCAAACCTTGTACGATTTCGTAACCACCATTAGAGCAAGTAACAGGGTAAGAATAGATGATACCAGGTTCAATATCATAGCTACCGTCACTAGGGATCGCCATGCTAACCCAATCATCATCGTCCGTTCCCAGCGCCCAAGTGCGCATATGATCTACGGCCGCACTACCAGCTGAAGCGGCGCTCGATGCACCACGAGCTTTAATTATTGCAGCACCGCGTTCTTGTACTGTAGGAATAAAATCTTCCTCTAACCAAGATTGATCTACCAAGCCTGACGCCGGTTTACCGTCGACCGTTGCGTTTGAAATATCTGGATATTGGGTATTCGAGTGGTTGCCCCAAATGGTCATACGTTTTATATCAGTGGTGTGCGCACTGGTCTTTTCTGCTAATTGGCTTAAGGCACGGTTATGGTCTAGACGAGTCATTGCCGTGAATTGGCTGTCAGGGATGTCTGGGGCATTTGCGGACGCTATTAGCGCATTAGTATTGGCGGGATTTCCCACCACCAGCACTTTAATGTCTCGATTGGCTACTTTATTAATGGCTTTGCCTTGCTCTGAGAAAATCGCGGCATTCGCTTCAAGCAAGTCTTTGCGCTCCATACCCGGACCCCTAGGGCGTGCACCCACCAGCAAGGCATAATCACTGTCTTTGAAGGCAACTTCAGGGTCATCTGAAGTTACGATTCCCTGTAGGAGTGGAAAAGCACAATCGTTCAATTCCATAACAACCCCATCCAAAGCTCCCATGGCAGGTGTGATTTCAAGCAATTGCAATATTACAGGTTGATCTGGTCCGAGCATCGAACCAGAGGCAATGCGGAACAGCAAAGCATAACTAATTTGGCCTGCCGCCCCGGTTATGGTGACTCTTACAGCTTGTTTCATAGTTGCTCCAGTCGCGAATAAAATATCGCGAGAATATAGAATAAAAAACTAAATTGAAAAAAATGGATCGGTGAATAGGCGTGGAGTTTACTAAAAATGCTCCTATCTGGCTATTGATAGACGAAATAATTAGTCTCGATCCAAGCGTATATTATGATTGCATTGCACTAGGTGACACTTTATTATCGTATCGATAATTACACAAAACTCGGCTTATCTTATTGTGTATAAAGGGGAAGTCTTAATGGGTTAAGACTTGCGGGGCTCTAAAACGGGGGTAACTGTATGAAGAATTCACACTTCAGCAATTTGATATACAAAATTATTGGTAAGCCTGAACGTTGGCATGATGATTATATCGATCTCATGCATCAAATATTAGACGAAACGGAATCGTTTGATGATCCTGAAAATTTCATTGAGTTGTCCGAAGGAGAGGATATATTAAGTCGCATGAGCGGCACAAACGATGCGTTAAAGGCATTCTATACGCTACTCGATAAGAACCGTTTCCAAATGATTATCTTGGATCAAAATCTTACGCCTATTTATCATAATAAGAGTGCCGATGATTTATATACATTTCTATGCGCGAACACGAATTCGGCAGAAAAACAGCCTAGCCTTAAACCAAATTTGTTGCACAAACTAAGGTCAACGATTGAAAGGACCAAGCAACAATCGCCCGCAGTCGGCGAACATCTCAGCACGATTGATCATAAAAGCAAAGATGGCGAGCAGCTTTATTTGCGCAGTATCCAACAACAACCGCAAATGGGGCAGACCGAGAGCTTTTACGTTATTATGATGGTCGATCAGGCACACAGCCAAAGCGCTTTAAATCCTGAATTGGTGGCGCAGTACGAGTTGACCTCCAAAGAGCAAATGGTGCTGTCAAACCTAATTTTGGGCAAAAGTATAAAAATCATTGCGCAACAGTCTTTCGTTACCGAAAACACCGTTAAAACCCATGTTAAAGCGTTATTTAGAAAGACAGGAACAAATTCCCAAGCAGACATTGTACGCATGGTGCTAACTCATGAATCTCAAGTATTGGATTCTTATTTCGACACCAACCCGGGGCAGGCCAGCGCTGCACTCACCAATGACCAAGATTTCACCATAACGTTAAAAAACGGACAACTCCTTGCCTACCGTGAGTATGGCCCGAAAGACGGTGATCCCATCATCGTTTTTCACAATGGCTTCGGCTGCCGAATCTCTATTCCAAGTAACCACGAGCAAGTCTGCGAGCGCTTCAATAAGAGAATTATCATTCCCGATCGACCTGGTTTTGGTAAGTCACCGTATCGCAAAGGTCACCCAGACACTTGGTGTAAGCAACTGAATGAATTTGTTAATGCTTTACAACTCGAAAAATATGACCTCATAGGCAATATTCTAGGTTGCCCACTGGCGATCAAATATGCGACTAATGCTGATAATCGTCTAAAGCGCCTAATTTTGACCTCGCCGGTGTTTGTTAATGTTAAAGAAGATGACCAATATCTTAAGGGGATATTCGTACCATCAGCCCGACTGGTCAGAGCATCCAAACGGTTCGCTCGTGAAATTTATATGCTGTGGCTAAAGAGTATCACGCTTAATCTCAGCACGCATTATAGAAGCATGGTGGAAAACAGCTTAGGGGACAACGAACAAGAATTGGGGGGCAACAAAGACCTTTTTCTCGACTCTTTGGTTGATGCCTTCAAGGAAGGAATCAGTCTAGGCCGCGAAGGAATTTCACAGGAAATGGTTTACTGCTTATCACCCATGAAACTGGATCTATCAAAAGTAAAAGTTCCTGTTGATATATGGTATGGCACACAGGATGGGAGAATTTCTCTACAAGGTGCACAAAACTTAGCGACTCAACTTCCTGATGCAAAAGTTTATATAGAATCAGGTTATAGCGAACATATATATTATGGGCTGTTCGAAAAAATAATCGCTACTTCTTGCGGCGCGCCGAAAACACATTAGACAATTGATCGATTTTAGATAATAGTTTGCTCATTGCCTCCAAACTTTCGATCTCCGCGAGCACTTCCATTCGCACTGATTGATCTTTTGTTTCTGTACGGGTGTTCATTTCCAATACATTCACTTTTTCATCGGCAAACACGGTCGAAACATCTTTTAATAAACCTTTACGATCAAACGCATGAATTTGGATAGTCATAGGATAAGTATTTTTTTGGTCCTGCCCCCAACTCACTTCCACCACGCGTTCGCCGGAGTTATGTATCTGATAGAGGATATTTGGGCACTCTTCGCGATGAATAGTAATACCCGTGCCGCGAGTAACAAAGCCTAGCACCTTATCACCCGATACGGGCTCACAACATTTAGCCAAATTCGTCATCAAATCACTAACGCCATCAATAGTTAAGTCATTTCTTTTTCGATCATCATTCGCCGCTGAGCGACCCGATTTAAAACCAACCTCCGACGTCTCTTCATCATCGTCAATTCTGGGGTTTAATATACTTTGCGCTATTACGGCAGCACGACCAGGCTTTAGTGACCCATCCACCAATTTAAAATACATGTCATCCGTATCTTCAACGCCCAGACGTTTAGCAAGATGATCAAGGTTGACATCAACTAAGTTCATGCGTTCAAGTTCACGGTCAATAATTTGACGACCATGCGCTATCGTTTCTTCACGGTTCTCATGCCGAAACCAATGCTGAATACCCGAGCGAGCGCGACGACTGCGAACGTAGCCTTTATGAGGATCCAACCAATCCAGACTAGGACCACCGGTCTTAGCGGTAATAATGCTAACTTGTTCACCCGTTTTAAGCTTATAGGTCAGTGGCACCATTTTGCCATTCACTTTTGCACCGCGACAACGATGCCCCACTTCAGTATGAATAACATAGGCAAAATCCAGCGGTGTGGCGCCGTGTGCTAAATCAATCACCTTGCCTTTAGGGCTAAATACGTACACACGATCTTCAAACACCTCATCCTTGACTCGGTCTATAAACTCACTGGCATCAGCTACTTCATCTTTCCATTCCAGCAATTGTCGCAACCAGAGAACTTTATTGTTAACCGCTTGGTCATTGTCTTTATTGCCTTCTTTGTAGCGCCAATGAGCCGCAATACCCAATTCGTTGTATTGGTGCATTTCGTGAGTGCGGATTTGCACTTCCACTACCTTGCCGGTAGGTCCAATCACGGCAGTATGAATAGAACGGTAGTTGTTCTCTTTTGGTGTCGCGATGTAATCATCAAATTCGCCAGAAATATATTTCCATTTTGTATGAATCAAACCTAAGGCCGCGTAGCAATCAGGTACCGAATCAACCAATACGCGCACGGCTCGTACATCAAACAATTGCTCAAACTCAAGCCCCTTCTTTTGCATCTTGTTCCAGATGCTGTAGATATGTTTGGCTCGGCCTGATATCTCAGCTTTAATTTCATCTTCTGCGAGCTCATTTATCAAGTCTTGAGTAAAATCATCAATAAATGATTGACGGTCGACGCGACGTTCAGCCAATTTTTTTGCAATGCCCTTATATATTTCAGGCTCAATATAACGAAACGCTAAATCTTCTAACTCCCATTTAACCTGCCAAACTCCCAATCTGTTAGCAAGCGGAGAAAATATTTCAAGCGTTTCGGTAGCAACGCGTTTTTGTTTTTCTTCATTAACCGCGTCCAGCGTACGCATATTGTGCAGGCGATCGCATAATTTGATCAACACCACGCGCACATCATCAACCATGGCCAGCATCATCTTGCGCAAACTCTCGGCTTTTACATCTTGTCTATGGCTTTTAGACGCTGATTGTTTTGAATCATCATCATGACGATCGCCAAATTCCTGAATTACTTCCATTTTAGTTACGCCGTCTACTAAGCGCGAAACATCATTGCCAAATTCCTTTTCTATTTGAGCCAAGGTGACGTCAGTATCTTCAACAGTATCGTGCAACAAGGCTGCTATCACCACATCAGAATCCAATCCAAGTTCATGAACAATAGCGGCCACCGCAAAAGTATGGTTAACATAGTCTTCGCCAGAAGAGCGAGTTTGACCACGATGCGCTTCTATCGCAAAGTGAGCAGCGGCTTCAATGCGTTTAATATCATCATCACTACGCCTAGCACCAATACCGAGTAGCCAAGTCGGCACGTCATTGGCGGGCAGATCCATCTCTGACAATAATTTTAAAGCAGCTAAGACCATAAAACTTACACTCACTTACATAAGGCCGAGTTAAGCAAACATTGCTTCTTCGAACCCTCTACAAACACTAGTAAATTTGACTAGTAAAATCCAACTATTGATTATTAAAACATAAGTACTACGCCGTAAAAACTATAGATGCAAGCATAAATAGAGTAATTTTACTCAATTTGCTGATTACTGTGACGCACCAAGGCTTGATTCATCATGCTGGCTTTGTCCAAAATCTCTTGGTGCTCCTCGTCAACCTTAGAATCCATAACCAATCCACCGCCAGCATAAAAACGTGCAACGTCATCTTTAACCACTATGGTACGAATCGCTATATTAGTTTCCATGCTGCCATTCATACCAATATAGCCAATCGAACCGCAGTATACGCCACGTCGATGCGGCTCTAATTCTTCTATAATCTCCATGGCCCTTATTTTAGGGGCACCAGTGATGGAGCCACCCGGGAAACAACTTCTTAGTAGATCCACAGGATGCAAATTCTCTCGTAAAACGCCAGTGATAGTGCTTATTAAATGATGGACATTGGCGAAACTATGGACCGCAAACAAGCTAGGGACTTTTACGCTACCCAATTCACAACATCGGCTCAAATCATTGCGCATCAAATCAACAATCATCAAATTTTCGGCTTGATCTTTCTCGCTATTTAACAAAGACTTAGCGATTTCTTTATCCAGCTTTTCATCACTATGATCTCGCGGTCGCGTGCCCTTGATAGGACTGGTGACCACCTGACGATTTCGGCACTTTAAAAAACTTTCCGGAGAATTAGACAAAATTTTTGCGAACGGCAAATTAAAGTAAACGCCATAAGGTGCAGGACTGACCTCTCGTAAATACCGATAACTTAGCCAAGCATCTCCAATTACTTTAGTTGAGAATCGCTTGGCCAAATTCACTTGGTAGCAATCCCCCTCCATACTGTAACTACGAATCTGATTGAAACATTTGCGATAGCCATTTTCATCCATATTTTCATTGAGCAATCCGGATTGCAAGCGCCCGCTGTATGCGTCTAGGAACGCTTTTGAATCGGCTTCATCCTCGCCATCTTCTTCATACCACTCCAATAATTCCTGCCATTCTTCCACAATCGATTGCACATTCGCTGCACCCTTACGCCACACAAGTTGAGTACGTTGTTGATGGTGATCGACCACCAGAATTACGTGGTAAATCCCAACCGCCATCTCCGGTAGTGCTTCGTCATTATTGGCCGCTGTTTCTAGATTTTCATAGTAACGTGCTAAATCGTAAGAAAAATATCCCAGAGCACCAGGTAAATAGGCGCAATCGGCGACCTCGCTCTCTTGCTCAGTTTCGTCATATTTAGGAATAGATGCTTGTAATACCGCGAGCGGATCTCCATGCAATAGTTCTTTAATTGCGCCGCTTCGAAATTGCGTTACGCCCTCTTCAAAAACCAGCATGCTTTGTGGCTTAATTGCGAGCACATCAAAATCGCCACTCTGACTCGACGGCTTCTGGCCTCTTAACACCCCAGAGTCTAAATAAATTGCCCAAGGCTGATCAGCCACCTGTCCAAACAAAGCAGCACTATCGCAATAAGGGTAGTTGAGTACTGAAATCGACATAACTATCTAATGAACCAGCTCCCTTAGCACCGAAGTCGCAAATTGGCCACGAGATAATTCAAAACTTAGCACCACCCCTTGATCGTTAGGCTCAGCATGTAAGTTACGCACATGTGATCGAATCGGCCGGCGCTGATAATCTAAACGAGCCCGTTCTAAGCCATCACAGAGTTCTTGCTCAGCCACTAGAACGCCCAACTCCCATTCATGCAGCGCTTGTGAATCAACCATCAATCGTTCACTGCCCCGTCCCCACATAGGAGCACTGGGATGAATATCCATCGCCGCTAAACGTTGCTGTTGTTGGCCCTCGGCATCACTAATAAACATACTATTGCTGCCTTCTAAACAGGCGGGTTCTTTGTTAAGTAAGGTTTGCCACGATTGTTGATCAACGCGCGCGGAAACAACCTTATTGAATACCCAAGAGCGAGCCGCGGAGAGTAACAAACCGTTCAATACGCGGCTTTTAGGTCGTGTGCCACCGCCAAATAATGCTAGGACTTGATTCATATTATCGGCATTTCGTCCAAATCGTTGAGATCCAAAATAATTGGGCACCCCTTGGCTTTTAATCAGCTCGATAGTTTGTTTAAACGATTCAATGGGGCCAACAAAATCGCGGATTTGAATTTTGAATAAATTGCTTTTATGGGTACCACGTTTAATTTTTCGTGCATGCCGTTCGACCCGATTAACAGTCACACCCGGGTGATCAAATTCACTCCAACTTGGTTGATCAGCGCCCGGCATCCACACGCTAAACCATTGA
>CAZJWW010000030.1:0-6126 GCA_964549895.1 uncultured Gammaproteobacteria bacterium | reverse complement strand
AGATATAGATAAAGCAGTTAACGCTGCCAAAATTGCATTTCAAACTTGGCGGAATTTACATCCTCAAAAACGCAAAAAAATCCTTCATGCCAGAATAGCCTATGTCGCGACGAGCCACTCCAGCAAACTTAGCTAACTCTTTCGCTAATTGGTCGGTGTTCCATTTAGTTTTGGAAACGTGTAGCCAATAATGCTCGCCAGTACCAGTGGGTACGATCTCTAATTGTTCACTCACACGAAAATCTTCCGGGCACGTTTTAATCTGCCCACGAATCTTAGGGCCACCAAAAGCATACGCAAGATTATTTAGTTCGCTACTCCAGTCACGTTGATGATGTTCAACCGTGCTATTCAACACAATAAGTATTACTCTTTAAAATCATTAGTACTTGAAAAAACAAAACTTGTGGTCATATTATAGTAAATAAAAACTACTTATAGAGGTCTAATATGGAACCAATTTTTATTGGCGTACTCGTCATTCTCGCGATTATCATAGTAAAAACAACTGTGGTAACCGTACCTCAGGGTTTTGAGTATACGGTGGAACGATTCGGCCGGTATACAAAAACCTTGCGCCCAGGCCTTAGTTTTATTATCCCTATCTTCGATAGGATAGGAAATAAGCAAAACATGATGGAACGTGTGCTCGATGTTATGTCACAAGAAGTTATCACACGGGACAATGCCGTCGTCAGAGTTGATGGTGTTGTTTTCTTCCAGGTAATTGATGCCGCAAAAGCCTCATACGAGGTCAACCAATTAGAATTGGCCATACTGAACTTAACGATGACGAATATACGAACGGTATTGGGCTCAATGGATTTAGATGAGTCGTTATCCAAGCGCGATTCAATTAACACGTCGCTATTACACGTGGTAGACGAAGCTACCACCCCTTGGGGCGTTAAAGTAACGAGAATAGAAATTAAAGACATTGCCCCACCCCAAGATCTAGTCGATGCAATGGCAAGACAAATGAAAGCAGAGCGCGAAAAACGCGCTGCTATATTGGAATCAGAGGGCTTTAAACAATCAGAAATTCTCCGCGCCGAGGGTGAGAAAGCCGCGTTGGTATTAGAATCTGAAGGCCGCAAAGAAGCCGCTTTTAGAGATGCAGAGGCGCGCGAACGCGAAGCTCAAGCAGAAGCCGAGGCTACTAATATGGTATCGGCAGCCATTAATGATGGCAACGTACACGCGGTTAATTATTTTGTTGCGCAAGAGTATATGCAAGCTTTGAAGGCTATTGGCGGCGCGGAAAATCAAAAAGTTATTTTTATGCCGCTTGAAGCGTCGAATGTCATTGGCTCCATCGGAGGTATTACCGAGCTCGCAAAAGAAGCTTTTCAATCCGATAAAAAAGACAGCTAAACTATAATTTTACTATAGTTTAACTATAATTTAACCACACCTAAATTCAGGAGGCGCTTTATGTTATCCAACCCTACTTTTTGGCATTGGTTAATTCTGGCATGTGTTTTCATCGGCTTAGAAATTGTTGCCCCTGGCGCATTTTTCCTTTGGCTAGGTTTAGCCGCAGCGGCTACCGCTTTGGTTGAGTTTGTTTTTCCAAACATCAGTGGTTTGATGCAATACGCTCTGTTTGCCGCATTCTGCATAATTTCGTTGGTTCTATGGAAACGATTTGGACGCTCGACCACCGACGTGGCCACAGATCAACCACAATTAAATCAACGAAATAAGCAATACGTAGGTAGAACTGTAGCCCTCAGTGAAGCGATTGAAAATGGCTTTGGTTTGGTTCGGATTGACGACTCACAATGGAAAGTAAGCGGGGCCGATGCGCCCAGTGGCAGCATGGTTAAAATCACCGATGTCGACGGCAGTGTTTTGCATGTAGAATTGGTTTAGTTATCAAGAGTTGAGGTATAATCATGGTGTTTAATCCCGTGTGCAATAAACCATGCCAAGCTCTCTCCACATCGATAAAAAACTAGCGTATAAGCAACAGGGTAGCAGCAAGGCATTATTTATTGTGGTGGCCTTGCTGGCCATTATCATTGGAATTTATGTGCAAAATTCGGCGCATAATACTGCTAATAAAACCGCCAATACCACCTCAAGTAACAACACTACCAAAGCTGATCTGCCGTCGTTTGAAAAAACCGTTATATTGCCAACGTCACGTGCTCTCAAAGCGACTATATTTACCGATCATAGAGGGCAGGTGTTTGATCTGGAACGATTCAAAAATCAGTGGAGCATTGTGTTTTTTGGCTTTACCAATTGTCCGGACATCTGCCCCAGCACGCTGAGAATTCTCAAGGATGTAAAACAGCAAGTTACTGAAGCTGGTTTATGGGATGGGTATCAGGTGATTATGGTTTCGGTAGACCCCGAACGTGACACGCCAGAGAAGCTTAATGAATACGTGCCTTTTTTTGATAGCGAGTTCATCGGTGTGACAGCTGACCTAAAAGCCACTGAAGAGTTTGCCAAAAGCGTGGGAGCACTATTCATAAAGCGCGAAAACGAACGTAATGATGAGTGGTACGACGTAGACCATAGTGCCTCCCTTATCTTAATTAACCCGCAAGGCGAATGGGCTGGCGCGATAACAGCTCCGCATCGTACTGAACAAATAAGCGGTGATTTAATTAAGTTGGCCAGATACCATGGCGCCAACAATGCGGAACATAGAAATAAAGAATCTAGTCAAGAATTGTTTTCAGAAGAATCATCGCCAACACAAAGATCGACAGCATCCGTAGTTACGGCTGATCGAGCATCACTAGAGATTCAAAAAGCCTGGATTCGCCCTACCCCGAAGAATGCTCCTTCTGCAGCGGCTTATTTCAAAATACTCAATAACTCGAATGACGACATTACTATTGTAGACTCACAGAGTCCGGATTTTGCAATGACCATGATCCATGACACCACATTCGAGGATGGTCTAGCGAGTATGAATCATCTAGATAAATTGGTAATTCCAGCAGGTCAATTAGTCGAATTAAAACCTTTGGGGTTGCATATGATGCTAATGCAACCGAAAACATCTATGCCGCTGGGTAGCGTTAAGCAAATAACACTCATTAGCGATCAAGACCAACGCTTCACCACCAATATTGAAGTCCGCGACCAACCCGAATAAAGCCCCAGCGTATTTGAATAAAAAGCCCCAGTGTATCTCAATAAAGAGCCCTCAGCGTGTCTCAATAAAGAGCCCTCAGCGGAGTTAAACATAGAGCCCTCAGCGAGTTTAAATTAAAAGCCCTCAGCGGGGTTCAAACAATAATCCAACAGCCATGAGTCAATTAGAATATCAAATCATACCGGTAACACCCTTCGAGCAAAATTGCAGTGTAGTATGGTGCACTGCTACCAATCTAGCCGCCGTGATTGATCCAGGTGGTGAGATAGAGCGCATCAGAGCCTTTATTAGCGACAAAGGCTTAGAGTTGGATAAAATTCTCATTACTCATGCGCACCTTGACCATGCGGGCGGTACCGCAGAACTGGCAAGAGCTGCCGGCGTACCCATTATTGGGCCGCAAAAAGGTGATCAGTTTTGGATTGATGCGCTACCAGAGCAATGCCTAAGATTTGGCTTTGAAGGCGAGCCCTTTACACCCGACCAATGGTTGGAACATGGAGATACCGTGGCGCTAGGAGAGCTTAGTTTTAATGTTCTGCACTGCCCTGGACACACTCCTGGTCATGTAGTTTTTATTGAAAAATCTAACTCGTTTGCAGCGGTCGGTGATGTATTATTTAAAGGATCGATTGGCCGTAGTGATTTTCCACAAGGCAACCATGAGCAGCTCGTTGATTCCATTCGAGAGCGATTGTTTAAAGTTGGGGACGATATCGCTTTTATCCCAGGTCACGGCCCTATGTCGACGCTCGGACATGAACGCAAAACGAATCCGTTCGTTGCTGACGCTCGGTTTGGTTAATTTTGCTAGCTATCCGATCAATTAATGGGTTTACCCCTCAGCACTATTTAATAATGACTACTTTTAATAATGACTACTTTTAATAAAAAAGTTTAAATAAAAAAGGCCCGCTAAGCGGACCTTTTTAGATATCTTTTTAGATACTTATAAAATTTCCAGTACTAAATTTCCCAATACATCGCTTCTTGCAGCTCTTTATCTGCTTTTTCAAGCGAACGAGCAGTACGGCTAATAATGACCAAGTTACCGCCTTTCACAGGCTTAACACGCGATACATAGCCTTCATAACCAGCATCCAGCACGTCACCAATCGAATCACCTTTAATATAAGCAAACGTCACCTGACCATCATGGGTTTCAAGACTGGCGTGCAGGCCTTTGTATTTCCCCATCGGACAAATACGGCTGAATTGCAAATTCTTTAAATATTTAAGTTTCATTTCGCCGTCATAACTTGAAAGCAAGATATTCGCTCGACTATTGGCGAGTTCAGTATCCATTACTGGTGTAATAGAAACTTTATTCATATGCTCTACGACACCGCTCAGCAATGCCTGATAATCACCATGAAGTTGGTCCGACGGATTATTAAACTGACCACTTACCATAAATCCAGCGACGAATAATACCGCAGCCATACTCGCTGCCACCGCATAACTAGTAAACGACTTAGTGCTGAACCAAGAAACTGAGTGGTCTGCGTTTTGCTCATCGTCAGCCATTTCTTGATTCAATTGCAGACGCGCCAATAGATCGGTAGGCATTTTCGCTTCTATACTGCTCATCAGATCCAAATCCATCTGTCGAATTTCTTTGACATATTTGAGACAATCAGGACAATCCTGACTGTGCTCAACAAAGCTATGCTGGCGGCTATTAGGGTCAGACAGGGCCAACCTTTTAAATTCAATACATTCCGGTTTCATTTTCATTTCTCATTTGTACAACGTCAGTGCACTAATTTCTCTTCACAAACTTCTTAAATATAAGTAGCCCAACTAACTAACAGACTACTCCCCAACCACTCCCAATTTAGGCATATCTTCATGCCCCAATAGTTGACGCATTTTTTTGCGCGCTCTAAACAATCGAGTCATTACTGCACTTGAACTAATACCTAGAATAGTTGCAATCTCGTCACAGGAAAAACCGCCCAACACTTGCATCTCAAGTGGTTCGCGATAATCGTCTGGTAATCTCTTCAGTGCGGTACGCAAGGCGTAAGCCTCAGGACTATCGTCATACCCCATTTGTGCATCGGCGATGGTGTCCATCTCTTCAACATCTTGGTACTGAAACTGCTTGCGTTCGAACTGACGCGCATGCTCTCGACGAAAAATAGTGAATAGCCAACCTTTAGCAGCTTTAGCTTCGCGCAAACTATCAAGCGACTTCCACGCCCGCAAAAATGCTTCTTGCATAACGTCTTCGGCCATGTTTTTGTCTTTACATAGCCACAAAGCGTACTTATATAGACCTTGCGAGTGGGCCTCAATTAATAGGGCGTATTTTCTCTTTTTATCCATCATGTCATAGTTGACCTGATCTTCTAGAGATTTATTACTTTCTTCTGCCATTTTATTGAACCAAAATGTTAAAAATCGTTTAATACAACTCTTTTAGAAAGCTATCTAAGCACTTTACTATTGCTTCGGGCTGTTCTGCGTGCAGCCAATGACCTGCTCCAGATATACTAGCAAATCGGACATGAGCGAACAATTTCACAATCAGGGGGTGATGACTGGCTTGCAGATAATCCGACCTTTCACCATTAATAAACAATGCTGTTTTGGTATATTGTAAATTCTCCACGAGCGTCACAGGAAAACCCGTTAGATCGTTCATATATTGGTGCAAAACTGACAAATTAATACGCCATCGGTACTGCCCAGCTGAGCCCGACAAGTTCTGCAATAGAAATAACCTAGTGCCTTTATCTGGAATTGCTTCTTGCAGAGCCCTATCAGCTTCACCACGCGACGTTAGTAAGCTTAGATCGACTCGCATTAGTTCTTCAAGAAAGGGGGCATGACTATGGTTATAGGCTATTGGCGCGATATCTAATACCACTAAGCCGGCGACCCGATCGGGGTGCAATAAGCTGAACAACATGGCGACCTTACCACCCATGCTATGCCCACAAGGTACTATGCTGCTCAGTCTATGTTGATCCATAAATTTCAGTAAATCATCACACATATCG
>CAZJWW010000029.1:0-24201 GCA_964549895.1 uncultured Gammaproteobacteria bacterium | reverse complement strand
TCATTTTAAGAAAACTGAATGTTTTTGTTTTACCCAGCAAGTCTTACAGCCGGGTGAAGAACGAGAAATGGTAGTACGATACATGCTTGATTCGGCTTTGCCTGAAGACGTGCATGAGCTAACCTTGTCCTATACATTTTTTGATAATGAGAAGTTTGCCGGCAAATCGCCGGTGGATTATTAATATCTGGCTTTAGGGTCTATGATTTTTACCCGGTTTATATAAGAGGAAACCAAGATGTCGTCACATCCACCTGAGTACTACAAAGATCATTATTACGTGCCTGACGCAAGTGCATACCCTTTTCTTTGTTCGATTGCTTTGTTTTGCATTGCTATGGGAGGGGCTAGTTTTCTAAACGGCTACGGTTTCGGTTCTAAGTTAATGAGTGTAGGCGGCCTATTTATGGCTGTATTACTATTCATTTGGTTTCGTAAAACCATTAACGAAAGCCCCGACTACAATATGGACGTCGATAAGTCCTTCCGTATGGGTATGTCTTGGTTCATCTTCTCAGAAGTAATGTTCTTTGCTGCGTTCTTTGGTGCACTTTATTATCTACGCATGTTAGCCGTGCCTTGGTTGGCTGAAACTGAGTTATTGTGGCCGGGCTTTGAGGCCTCATGGCCGTCTTCGGGCCCAGCAGGCGCACAAGTGCTGTCTGGCACTGTTCCAACGGCCAATGAAGTGCTTGAAGGTACTAAATATGGCTTGGTAGATCCGCTGCATTTGCCCTTATACAACACTCTATTGTTATTGACATCCAGCGTCACTCTAACGATTTCTCATCACGCCTTGCGTGCTAACAAGCGACTACAAACTACAATTTGGTTGGCTGCCACCGTTGCTCTCGGAGTTTGGTTTTTAGCCTTGCAAGTCGAAGAGTATATTGAGGCTTATCAGCACTTGGGTCTTACGTTAGGGACCGGCGTTTATGGTTCTACATTCTTTATGCTGACTGGTTTTCACGGTTTTCACGTAACCCTGGGTGCATTTATTCTATTCATCGTTTTACTGCGTTATATGAAAGGTCATTTTTCTCCAGAGCGTCATTTCGCATTTGAAGCAGGCGCATGGTACTGGCACTTTGTGGATGTGGTCTGGGTAGGTCTGTTTATTTTCGTTTATATTTTATAGACCGCTATATAGAGCATATATCTTTATTAGAATTGATTAAAAAAGGAGCGCGTCAGGCGCTCTTTTTTTTGATGACTAATTTTTGTAATCCTTATTTTCATCATCGATACGCTGTTGCTGCTCTTGATTAAAACGTTTCGCATTAATTGAATTGCTCGGTTCTATCCAACCCAGCTTGATTGAAGTGAAGATAAAGCCGAATAATACTACCCATATACCAATTCGCCAGGTAAGTGCTTTAACGACTTTATCGCCGGAGTCTCGTTCATCGGGTGTTTTCAATAAATGATATAAGCCTACGCCTAGGCTTATAATCATGGCTAACATTAGTACAATAATGACGAATTTAGTCATGTTGATTACTCTTTAATTTGTCGACAAAAGACGGTGGTAAGGTAATGCCTTTTTAAGCAGACTTGTGTATAGGAATTACACTAATTTTTGCGAGATGTTTCGCAGGCTTAGTTCCGATCAGTTTAGTTCAGACAAGTTTAACCCAGTTAACAGAATGCAAAGTCAATTTTCAAAAATTAAGCTACCAGTGTTACTAATGCTAGCCGTTGGCATGGTGTTAGCGATGCTGCGCTTAGGAATTTGGCAGCTTGATCGAGCCGAACAAAAGACCGAAATTCTAAATCAGCTTAAGGCTTACGCGACATTGCCTCCAGTGGATTTGGTTAGCATGTTGAGTGAGTTTAGCGATGAAATGCGGTTTCGCAATGTGATAGCTCAAGGTCGGTACTTAGCCGATAAGAGCATATATATTGATAATCAAGTAGTAGCAGGGCAGGTTGGTTATAGAGTTTTCACCCCCTTTTTATTAGCGAATGCTAAAACGCAAAAACAGCCCACTACCACCATTATGGTCGATCGCGGCTGGGTTTCAGTTGGAGAATCGAGATCTCAATTGCCGACATTTAAAACTTCGGTTGAGACATTGACTCTCTCAGGCAGATTGAATACCGCGCCGTCGAAACCGCCTATTTGGAATGACAAATATTCAGTCTCAGAGGGCCAGCTCTGGCAATATTTACCGCTGCAAGAATATGCGCTGCAAATGCACTTAAGCGTATTACCTTTAGTGTTAGAATTGGCGCCCGAACCGTCTAGCAATGAGTTAAAACAACAGTTTAAGCGAATTTGGGCGGATATAAGTGATGAATGGGTAGCCAAGCATCAGGGCTATGCGTTTCAATGGTTTGCCATGGCAGTGGCTTTTAGTATTGCTTGTTTAGTATTGCTGTTGAGGCACAATGCAACATCAAAAAACCAGTCTAGCTGAATGGTCGACCAGTCCAGCAAGACTATCGCTTCGTATTAAAGCTAGTTATCTCAATGAATAATCAAAAATCAGAGTCTAATTCCTCAGATATAATAGTCGATCCAAAAGTGCTATTTTGGAACCGCGTGCAACTTATCCTAGTGTTAGTAGTTTTTGCAGCGCCGATTGCTGGTGCTTTTCTGTATAAGCCAAAGGCATTCAGCAATTATGGTGATATTTATACGCCAGTGAGGCCGGTAGATAATTTATTAATGAAGGGTAAAAATGGCCAAGTTGAGCTGGATTCTTTGCGTCGACAATGGATTTTGTTAGTGACAGCAAATGGTGGTTGCGATAAAGCGTGCGAAGACAATATTTTGAAAATTCGACAATTACGGTTCATGCAAAACAATAATATGGTACGCATTCGTACCTTATTTTTGCATAACAATCTCCCAACAGCGGTTAGCGACGACTTAGCGGCCAAGTACAGTCCAATTGAAAGTTATTCTGCGTTAGCCACTGATTATGAACGATGGACTAAAGTTCTACTTCTAGAAAATGCTCCTGCCGAAGCTCAGAAAAATCGAGTTTATATTATCGATCCAGCAGGGAACTTAATGATGAGTTACCCAGCGGCGGCAGAACCCAAGCAAATTCAAAAAGACTTGAAGCGCTTGCTTAAAACATCGCAAATTGGATAGCTCCCCGCGGTAATATGTCTGAGACTTCCAAAACCTTTCCCAGTGCGCAAGAGCCCAGCAATAATCTAAGCACGGCTTTTCGCCAGTACTACGATTTAACCAAACCGCGGGTTGTAATGCTCATCGTATTTACAGCAATCGTGGGTATGTTGTTGGCCGTACGAGGCTTGCCTAATTTATTTACTGTGGTGATGGCTTCATTAGGCATTGGATTGGCGGCATCGTCTGGTGCAGCCATGAATCAGATTATTGATATGCGTGCCGATGCCATTATGGCCAGAACTCAGGGTCGCCCCTTGGCAACCGGTGGTATGGAAGTATGGCAGGCAGTAGTGTTCGCCGCCATTCTCTGTCTATTAGGAATGTTGGCATTGGTTATATGGGTTAACTCACTGACCGCCGTACTGACTTTTATTTCCATGGTGGGTTATGGGGTTATTTATACGGTGTTTTTAAAACCCGCCACGCCGCAAAATATAGTGATTGGTGGTGCGGCAGGAGCGGCCCCGCCCCTATTGGGTTGGACTGCAATGACTGGTTACATAAGTCCCGAAGGTTGTTTATTGTTCTTGATTATCTTTGCTTGGACGCCACCGCATTTTTGGGCATTGGCGTTGTATCGCCGTGATGAATACGCGGCGGCGGGAGTACCCATGTTGCCGGTGACGCATGGCGAAGAATTTACCCGCTTACAAATATTGCTCTACACGTATATTTTAGTGGCCGTCACCTTGCTACCATTTACCATTCATATGTTTGGTGGTATTTATTTGCTTGGTGCTGTGTATTTAAATGCACGTTTTATGTATTACGTGTTGAAGCTGTATAGAAACTATAGCGATGCACTTTCTCGCAAGACTTTCTATTATTCCATCAAATATCTAATGTATTTATTCGCGGTGATGCTTGTCGATCACTACACCTGGGACCGAATACGCTTGGCAATACTCTAATTAATACTTCCTAGAGCGGTAGTTTGATCGATGTTCAATGACTTTGGTTGACATTTTTTGAGTCGATCACTCCTGTAGAAACTTTGCTGTTGTGTTAGGCGTGCCAATAATTTGAACCATACAATTGCCCCAACTATCGTGTACGGTAAAATATACTGGTTTAAATTCCATTTCGCGAAATATGCGATCACAGCGAAATTTTAAGGAGTGAATTTCACCTTTTATTTGATCTAAGACGAATTTTCTTTTGGATACTAAAACTAACTCATGGCCACGTTCGCCAAGATTAATATTGCTAACAATAGTTTGATCTGAGCTTAAAGCATGGTCCACTTTTTGCATTACGCCCTCAAATTTTTTTGCTATCTCAGGCCATTCTTTTTTTAGCTTATCGTATTCCCGCCATGCTTTGCCGTATTGCCCTGTTCGGATTTGGAGATTTAAAATATTTGCCTTAATCGAGCTGATGACAGTGTCATCGAAAATTTTCTTGCCATTACCCGCTCCGTCTTCGAATAATAGAACTTTTCGTAACGCGTTTAACTGATCTTCTTCGTTCAAAAATTTATTTGCATACTGAGTTTCCAATAAGAAAAGAAAAGCTAAAGAATAGCTGCTTAAAAAATTAGTGTTTGCCATTGTATCTAGATTTCGGCGAATCTTCTTTTTATTTGGTTTGTCGCTTAGCAAACTCTTTTTAGCAGATTTATGAAGTTTAGCGAAATATGCGTCAGCCGCGTCTTGTTGATCATCTACTTCAAAGCGAATTCTGATTCTATTAGCAGAATCTACAGTGACTCCGTTTAATGTCGCTGGCTCAAATCGGTACTCTGAGACAGCTGAAAGTGCGGCTTCCTCGAAGTCGGAATGGCTAGAATCGATTACCATAGGCTCATAGACTTTTCCATCTGTATTAACCATATATTCAACTTCTACCATGCCGGCTTGTATTTTGACTCGTCTGCTAAGTGGGTATCGAGGAGGTTTTCGTTCTATTGGAATTGCGGCAATAAAACCGATTGATGTATCCTGCTCGCGCAAAGTGTTGTCGCTTACAGGCTGCGTTGGGTCAGTCGGAGTCGAATCATCTGCATACGCTGGACGCGTGCTATCAAGTAAGAACATGCTTACTAAAACGATATTTGATGCAAGCAGTAACTCTTTAACTCGAAATAGACTGCTTATAATTTTAGATAAGCATTTTTTTGTTTCACGCATGATTTTCCCCTAGGTATCCAAATCAATAATTTAGTAAATAAAGCCAGCATATTTGTAACTTTGTAGACGAAATGCAAAGTTCACTTGGTAAAAAACTTTTTGGACAGTACGCGAAACCATTGTCCAAGGCCTTTAGCCGCCATTCCCGCTCTCCCTGCTATTTCTTCGCGCACCACGTCTTGCTCTGTAATTAACTCTGGCGCTACTTTAGATTTAAGTTTTGTTATTGCAGATAAATCCACCTGACAGAACTTATTGAATAGCCATTGTTTGGGTAGGTTCCAAGAAGAGCCTAGGCAAAAGCACCCCACTAGATCAACCAAAATTGGTTTGCCATCAGCGGTTATCAATATGTTGCTCGCATTGCGCAGATCATTATGTGACACACCCGCCTGATGCATCTCGGCTATTGCCGAGCTTAACTCCTCGAAAAAATCAGGCCAGTCTGGCCGAATAGTTTCTAGGCGGGTAATTTGTTCTGACTGGTGATAGCTCATCAAAAATGAGCGTTTGCTTGGAATGTGTAGTAAGTTAGGTGAGCATGCAAGCGCGGAGAGCTTATTAAGAGCCTTGCATTCTCGCCAATTTAAAATTGGCCCTAGCAGTGTGGCAAACAATTTATCTGCACCGCCTTGGTCTTTTAGAACTGCGCGTTGACCATCAATTTCAATGAGCAATACATCAGGGCGTGAACCACCACCTTGACGAAAAGTGTGGACCGCGTATTCGCGCAGTTCATTTACGCTGTATTGTGACCAGTCGATCGACATATTTAGTGTGGCTTTGGTTCTTCTAAAGCCAAATATGGTAACATCCGCCTCTCTATTAGGTTGATACTTTTAACATTTACTTCAAAGCCTTCAGATCAATTATTCTATGTCAGACTTAATGCTATCTGCGACCACTGCTCTAACGCCACTAGATGGCCGTTACGGCAATAAAGTAACTTCCTTGCGGCCGATATTTAGCGAATTCGGGCTTATAAAATATCGTTCATTGGTCGAAATAAAATGGCTGCAAGCGCTGGCTCAGGAAGACAAAATCAGCGAAGTGCCGGCATTCTCGGCTAATACGAATCAGCAGTTGAATGAGATTATAAATAATTTCTCGGTAGCTGATGCCGAGTCGGTCAAAAAGATTGAAGCGACCACCAATCATGATGTAAAAGCCGTTGAATACTTTCTGAAAGATAAGTCAGAATCAATCGACGAAGTTAAAGCGGTGAGTGAATTCTTTCATTTTGCCTGCACGTCCGAAGATATCAATAATTTGTCTTACGCTTTGATGCTGAAAGACGCCCGCGAAAAAATAATATTGCCAACCTTTACTGACGTGGTTTCAGCGATTAGTAAATTGGCAAACGATAACGCAGATGTGGCAATGCTTGCACGCACTCATGGCCAAGCGGCATCGCCGACGACCTTAGGTAAAGAGATGCGCAATGTCGTAGCCCGTCTAGAACGCCAAATCGAACAAATTAAGCAAGTGACTTTGCTGGGGAAAATTAATGGCGCAACGGGTAACTATAATGCCCACGTAGTCGCTTACCCAGAAGTAGATTGGCAAGCGTTCTCCAAAGAGTTTGTTGAATCATTAGGTTTGAGTTGGAATCCGTTAACTACGCAGATTGAGCCACATGACTATATGGCTGAGTTGTTCCATGCAGTCAGCCGTTTCAATACCATTTTGCTGGATTTTAATCGGGATATCTGGAGCTATATCTCCATTGGTTATTTTAAACAACGGATAGTCGCCGGAGAAGTGGGGTCTTCGACTATGCCGCATAAAGTAAACCCCATTGATTTTGAAAACTCTGAAGGCAATCTTGGCTTGGCCAACGCAATTTTTGATCACCTGGCATTAAAACTGCCTATCAGTCGTTGGCAAAGAGACCTAACGGATTCTACGGTGCTAAGAAATATCGGCGTAGGTTTTGGCTACAGTATGCTGGCGTGTGCAGCGAGTTTAAAGGGCATAGGTAAGCTGGCGGTTAATGAGGCGGCCTTAGCGGCTGATTTGGATGACAATTGGGCGGTTTTAGGCGAGGCCATTCAAACCGTGATGCGCCGCTATGATATACCCGAGCCCTATGAAAAATTAAAAGCCTTAACCCGCGGCAAAGACGGCATTGACCAAGCAGCTTTGCTAACTTTTATCGAGGCGCTTGAGGTTCCGGATGCCGTTAAAACGGAGCTAAAAAAATTAACGCCCGCAAATTATATTGGTCTCGCTGATCAGCTAGCGACAGACTAGTTTCTAAATGAGTGAGCTGGTTCGTTTGTCTAAGCTTATGTCGCAGCGCGGGCTTTGTTCGCGTCGCGAAGCCGATAAACTAATTGAACAAGGCTTAGTCAAAGTTAATGGCGAGCGCGTAAATACGCTTGGTATTAAGTTCTCCGATGACGTCAAGATCGAGCTAACGAAGCGCGCGCAAGCCATCCAAAATGAGCGTGTGACTATCATGATTAATAAGCCCGTTGGCTATGTCTCAGGCCAAGCAGAAGACGGTTATATACCCGCTGTACGTCTAGTAAGCAAAGAAAATCAGTCTGAGCATGATCGTACTGCATTGAAACTTAAAGCTACACATTTTAATGGATTAGCACCCGCTGGACGTTTGGATATTGATTCGCAAGGTGTACTCGTGCTGACTCAGGATGGTCGCATCGCGAAACAATTGATTGGTGAGAATAGCGACATAGAAAAAGAATATTTAGTACGCGTCGAGGGCAATATTACCGAAGAACAAATTTCCAAATTGTGTTTTGGGTTGTCGTTAGATGGCAAAGCGTTAAAGCGAGCTAAGGTGCGACAAATAAACCCCGAACAGTTGCAATTTATCTTAATAGAAGGCAAAAAACGCCAAATTCGACGGATGTGTGAAGCGGTTAATTTAACAGTCACAGGGCTTAAGCGGGTCAGAGTGGGTGAGTTGCGGCTAGGGAAATTAGCTGAAGGACAATGGCGCTTTGTATTACCGGAGGAGTTTCGACACCGTTCTTCAGTAACTCACTCCGCAGGGCATTCTTCCTCAACGCAAGAAAAAGCAAAACCTAAAATACGTTCAGGTCGTAGCCTATACGGTAAAAATAAAGCCAGTAAAGGTACTGATGGTAGAAAAGGACCCAAATAGTTTATGAACGCGCGTGCGTCATCGCTATTTATTGTTTTTACGGTAACCATCGATGCCATGGGTCTCGGCTTGATTATTCCAGTAATGCCAGACCTGATTCGAGAGATCCGTGGCACCTCTATTGCAGATGCAGCCTATTGGGGTGGTTTGCTTACCTTTACCTACGCCAGCATGCAATTTTTGTGTGGGCCATTCTTGGGCAATCTTTCGGATCGTTTTGGTCGTCGACCGGTGTTGATTGTGTCTTTGCTATTTATGGGCTTGGATTATTTGTTGATGGCGATTGCTCCGACTCTCTTATTATTGTTTGTAGCGCGACTTATTTCGGGTATTACTGGAGCAACTTATGCGGTGGCAGCGGCGTATTTATCGGATACGTCGGACAAGGGTGAGCGTTCCTCAAGCTTTGGATTAATTGGCGCAGCTTTTGGAATTGGCTTTATCTTAGGCCCAGCATTGGGCGGACTGATTGGTGAGTTTGGTGTGCGGATGCCATTTTTGCTTGCAGGTTGTTTAGCTTTACTCAATGCCGCTTTTGGTTTCTTTGTTCTGCCTGAAACACTGCCTGCAGAAAAGCGCCGGCGATTTGAGTGGAAGAGGGCAGACCCCTTTCATACATTGATGAGAATCAAGAACCTGCCGGGCATCGGTGGATTAATGTTGGTCGTCCTAATTCACTCCGTAGCGCAGAATGTATACCCATCGGTATGGAGCTATTTTACGATTGAAAAATTTACTTGGTCGGTCAGTACCGTGGGCTTAAGTCTAGCAGCTTATGGTTTAAGTGCCGCGGTTGTCCAGGTATGGATACTGCGCATAATGTTGGCTCGCTTTGGCGAATCAAATACGGCCGCACTCGGCATGTTGATCAGCTTATTAACCTTTATCGGCATTGTATTTATCGATAGCACCTTCTTAATATTCGCTGCTATGCCCGTCGTTGCGTTGGGAGCGATGGTTGGCCCGTCATTGCAAGGCTTAATGGCAGATAGGGTAGTGGATGAGGAGCAGGGTGAATTACAAGGGGTGTTTGCGTCAATTTTAGCCTTGGCGTCAATCATCAGTCCTTTGCTAATGACTAATATCTTTAAGGAGTTTAGTGAGCCCAATGCGACAATTTATTTTCCTGGCGCACCGTTTACTGCATCGGCGATATTAACTCTGCTGGCTTTGGTATTTTTTATTGCTTTTAAAAAGGCTGCTATCAGTGTGGGTCGTAGTTAGAGATTTAATAGTTAGAGATTTAATAGTTAACGATTTATTGAGTTTTTGAAAAGTCGCTAAGGGCATCATCACTACTTGATCTTTACCAGCACCATTAATGGTTACCGGTATATCTTCTTCGCATACCTGTCGCATAGTCTTAGCCAGTCGACTTTGCGCTTCTACGTAGTCAATCTTTCGCATAATAAGTAGTCGATCTTTTCCATTAGTTGTTTTAGAAGTAAATAAACTTAGAAAGTTTGGAAGCGCCGGAAACTGCCAACTACCACACCCCAAATAACTAAATCATTTTCAGATTCGAGCTCAATTTCGGGGTAGGCTGGATTTTCCGGGAGTAGTTTTACTAACTCCCCACGATGATAAAGACGCTTAACAGTGAGTTCACCATCGATTGCGGCAATAATTATTTTGTTATGAATGGCTTTTAGTGAGCGATCTACAACCAGTATGTCATTGGGTAAAATACCAATACCTTTCATTGACTCACCCTCTACCCGCAACATAAACGTGCTGTCAGGGCGTTGCACCATATAATCGTTTAGATCGAGTGTGTCTTCAATATGATCCTCTGCATATGAGGGTAGGCCCGCAGCGACCTTAGAGCTAAAAACGGGTATTTCTAACTTGGAAATAGTATTTGAATTACCCGATGTCAAAGTAAGTTCAGGGTAATTCTTTAAGTAGTCTTTGATAAACCTGAGGCTGCCTTCAGGCACACGAATAGCCTTAGTTGGTTCCTTATATTTACCAGAACCCTTGGGGCGGCCAGCACCCTCGCGTCGGCCACCATGATTAGAAGAAAGTTTACCCATATGATTATTGTACAACTATCATATGTTGCTGTCCAGAACGTAATTATAATAAGAGTCCAGAACCTATCTAGGGTAAACAGCCCTGAGCGGGTCTTATAAACAGCCCTGAGCGGGTTTCATAAACAGCCCTGAGCGGGTTTCATAAACAGCACGGGTTTTATAAACAACTAAGATCCTTCGTTCTGTTTAACTCTTTCATACACCGCTTGGCCATCGATGTAAGTGGCTAAAATATTGGTGTTTAAAATTTCCGTAGCTGGAATACTCATAATATCCTTTGACAACACCACAAAGTCAGCACGTTTACCACTTTCAATAGAACCCAAATGTTCTTCTTGAAAAGCGGCATAGGCGGCTCCTAGAGTGAATCCATAAAGAGCTTGTTCGCGACTTAAGCGATCACCTGCATACCAACCGTTTGCAGGCCAACCCTTGGTATCCTGACGCGTAATAGCGGCATAGAAGCCTAACAAGGGGTCAGCTTTTTCTACTGGAAAGTCAGAACCGAGTGCCAGCGGTACGCCTAGCTCAACAAACCGTTGCCAAGCATATGCACCTTTAATTCTATCCGGGCCTAATCGATCCTCAGCCCAATACATGTCGCTGGTCGCGTGAGTAGGTTGAACCGAGGCAATCAAACCTAAGTCCTTAAAACGGTGAAAATCTGAAAGCGCGATTACTTGCGAATGTTCTATGCGATGCCGACCCGGATTGTAACTTTGGGCAGCCGCTTCTAATACATCCAGAGTTACTCGATTGCCACGATCACCAATCGCATGAATATTGACTTGCAATCCGCATTCAACGGCCCTTTTAGCGAGCATGGTTAAGGTTTCTTGGGTCTCTATTAGTAAGCCTTTGTTGGGCGGGTCGTCACTATAGTCGGCTAATAAAGCCGCTCCACGCGATCCCAAAGCACCATCGCTATAAAGTTTGACCGATCGCGCATTTAATTTTCCGATTGGTTCAATGGTAGTGCCATAGCGGCATAAATGGTCAAGCATTTCTGAATTACCATCGGCCATCGCGTACACACGAAGGTCTAGTTTGTCTTCTGCATACATGGATTGCAGTAGTTCCCACACTACGAGTGATGTTCCAGCATCGTGCATACCCGTTAATCCTACACTGGCCGTTTTTTGCACAGCACGTATTAGCGCTTCGGTTAATTCCGCTCTGTTTGCGGCAGGGACTTGTTGTTGAATTATTGAAACCGCGTTATCAATAAACACGCCAGTGGCGTTACCATCTGCGTCTCGTACTATTTCACCACCGGCTGGTTGCCAGTCTCCACCTAAGTCTTTATCAGCGACGGCCATTGCAGCACTATTGGCCCAATTGGCATGGCCGTCAACGCGTTCAAGCCAAACAGGCCGATCAGGAAACGCAGTATCAAGATCGGACGCGTTGGGAAGCTCTTTGACTGACCAATCGTTTTGATCCCAGCCACGACCCAAAAGCCATTGCTCCGGCGGTAAATCGACAGAGCTTTTTACCAAGCGGTCAATTATGTCCTGCTTGCTTTGTGACCCGACTAAATCCACGTTCATTAGGCTTTGACCAAGCCCAAGTAAATGCCCGTGAGCATCAATAAAACCAGGTACCACCGTCGCGCCCGCTAAATCCAGTTGCTCAGCATTTGGGTGTTTAGTGTTCAGTGTCTCCAAATTGCCAGTGGCTATAATGGTCCCAGATTGATGGGCGAAGGCTTCCACCATCGGCGTGGATTCGTCTACAGTATGGATGATGGCATTGCTGACAATGGTAATTGGCCCTGAAGGCGCGACGACTTCTTCGCTTTCGCTAAAATTTCCAACCGCTTCCTCAACCACTTCTTCAACGGTTGTTTCGATAAGCTCCGCAGCGGATTCTAATGATTCTTTAGCGGACTCAGCCACGCCTTGTGAGTTTGGCGATTCGGAGCAGCCAGACATTACAAGTAGGCTAAAACAAAAGAGTGACCAATATTTTTTCGATGAATTCATTTAGAAGCTTATCCGATTATTCAACATTCTCCCTCAAGCATATCACTGTCCTAATAAAAAGATAAAATTAAACAACCTTATAGCGCATTCAAAGAGTCTCTGGCATTGATAAATTAGTGATGATGCTTTGTTGAGCAGTCTTCATCATCACAAGAAATGCTTTGGCAGGCCCTAAAGTTCAAAAAATGTGCGGCGGCTAGTATCAGACCGCCAATCGAAGTAGCAATTTTTTCGGCGGTGATGCCAAATAATTCATGGCCGAAAAATGCCACTGCGATCAAAATACTCATACCAACGAAGCCGCATAAGATAATGGAGAGACGTTTGTGTTGTCGACACCCCAAGAATAGAGCGACGATACTGGTTGGTAATACTAGCCAGAGCATAAGCTTATGAAAAAGCTCATCGTCTACCAGTATGCTTGATGAAACAATTGGCAATAAGGTCAGTAGCGCTGGCAAGAGTAAGCAATGCACAAGACATACCGCCGAGAGCGATATGGCCAGTTTGTCTAAGGTGGCTGTTTTAAGCATGCTTTATCTTTTTGAACTCTATCTGACTTATCAGGTACAGCCCCACATTATAACATTTATGAGTAAGCCTCTGCTGCTCACGATGAATTATTGTGGTGTAAGAAAGAGTATGGTTCTATCTTGAGGAGATTATGATAGCTGTGACAACATTTTTCCCATCGCTGCGTGGATAGTATTTACCGCTTGCAGGGGGCGCACCATTACTTTGAATTCAGTAATCAAACCTTGATCGTTCCATTTGATCATATCAACCCCGTTAATGTGTTTACCACCGACTTCGGTTTCAAACTCAAGAATCGCTCCAGACGTATCTTGGATTTCGCGCACATACTTGAATTTTTCGGTGCCGAATATGTGCGCTGCAGCGGTTAAATATTTGATTGTAATTTCGGAACCGACTTGTGGTGTATGAACAACTGGGGATATAAATACAACGTCGCTATGCAGTATTGAGCTTAGTTTTTCAAAGTCGTGAGTGGCCATAACTTCATGCCAAACCTTCAGTGTGTTCACTAGCGAAGGCCTTCGTTAATACTGCTCAGCGTGGCGTTTCCTGGGCATAAATTGTCTTGATCTAATGAATTTAAAGGCGCTTGTGTAACGTTTAAAATTTCATGAAAATTATCCGAATCTGGATCAACGTAGATAAGCCCTGTTAGTAGTTTTCCCTCAGACTTGTGCGTCAATAGAGTTTTAACAGCAGAGACCCGACTAGTTGGATCATAGTCATTGGCGAGCTTTGAAAGCTGCACGGAGTCACCGTTATGAAGATCGACTTTTTGCGTGGTGCCTGAAATTTGGTCCAGAGTAATTTCTTGTGCCACTGGGACAAAATCGACGACCGATCCCGCCTCTATATGCTCACGTGTATAGTCGTAGCTTTTTGTCGAACCAGCATGATTATTGAAGGTAACGCACGGGGAAACAATATCGATCAAAGCAAAGCCCTTGTGAGACATGGCCGCTTTCATTAGGGGTACTAGTTGTTCTTTATCGCCAGAGAAACTGCGCGCCACAAACGTGGCACCTAAATCCAATGCTAAGGCAACTAGATCAATAGATTCGAACGGATTGATCTTACCTTTTTTACTTTTGGAGCCTTCGTCGGCGGTGGCTGAATCTTGGCCCTTAGTTAAACCGTAACAACCATTATTTTCCACAAGGTACATCATGTTTAGATTGCGCCGAATAACGTGCGCAAATTGTCCCATGCCGATAGACGCAGTATCGCCATCACCGGATACACCGATATACAAAAGATCTCGATTTGCTACATTGGCCCCAGTGGTTACTGATGGCATGCGGCCGTGCACGGAGTTAAAACCATGCGCCTTATTTAAAAAATAAGCAGGTGACTTTGAAGAACAACCGATGCCGGACATTTTGGCGACTCGATGAGGGTTAATATTTGAGCTCCAAACGGCCTGAATGATGGCCGCACTAATTGAATCATGACCACAGCCTGCGCAAAGTGTTGAGATTGGTCCCTCGTATGCCCTAGTAGTAAAGCCTAATTCATTTTTAGGTGACTCTGGATGACGAAAATTTGGTTTGTAGAAGCTCATTTCGCGGTTCTTACTTTATAATTAAGTGGTTCGTTTCAAACTATTTTAGATAACGTCTTAGGCAACACTGGTTTTAAGCGACACTGGTTTTAAGCGACATTGGTTTTAAGCGCCATTGGCACTAGAGGCTTTGCCAAGCGCTAGGTCGATTTTGCTTAGAATGTCTTCAGCGCTAATGGGGTCACCATTAAAATGCAATACCGATTGCAGCTTACTAGGATCTATTTGCAGTTCGTTAACCAACAAACTCTTAAGCTGCGCATCACGGTTTTGCTCTACAACAAACACTTGATCGTGTTGTTCGATAAATGCAGCAACTTGGTCATGAAATGGAAAAGCTAACACACGTAAATCATTCACTTTTTCGCCGCGGGCCACGAGCACATCAATGGCTTCTCGCGCGGATTCCATACTAGTGCCAAAATGAATCAAGCCTATGTTAGCCTTGCTATCACGAGTATTTTCAATAGGAGCTGGCAAGTACTGAGGGGCAGTTGCCCATTTCACTTGCAAGCGTTTCATGTTTTTTTCGTATTCTTCGCCTTTTTCTGTATAGACAGCAAACTCATCTCGCGATGTGCCTCGAGTAAAGAATGAGCCTTTTTCTGGATGAGTGCCCGGAATCGTGCGGTAGGTTATACCATCACCATCACTATCAAGGTAGCGACCAAATCGTTCTATTTTTTCAAGATCTTCGGCCGAATACACTTTGCCGCGGTCATATTGACGCTGGTCATCCCATTCTAAATCATCGCAAATATGTTGGTTCATACCTAAATCTAGGTCAGTTAACATAATCACGGGGGTCTGCAGACGTTCGGCAATATCAAAAGCATCGGCAGTCAGTTCAAAGCACTCCTTAGGTGTGCCAGGAAACAATAATACTTGTTTGGTGTCGCCGTGTGACGCATACGCCGATATCGTAATATCCGACTGTTGAGTACGCGTTGGCATGCCTGTTGATGGGCCGGTACGCTGGACGTCAATTAACACCGTGGGTATTTCAGCGAAATAAGCCAAGCCTAAAAACTCGCTCATCAAGGAAACGCCGGGCCCCGACGTTGCGGTAAATGCACGTGCACCGTTCCAGTTACTACCTATGACCATGCCGATTGCAGACAATTCATCTTCGGCTTGAATAATGGCAAATTTGTTTTCGCCTGTTTCTGCATCTACACGCAGTTTTTTAGCGTATTTCTCAAATCCTTCTGCCACCGACGTGGATGGCGTAATTGGGTACCATGCGCAAACGGTTGCGCCTGCGTATATTGCACCGAGTCCGCAGGCCTCGTTACCTTCAAGTAGTATTTTTCCGTCATTTTTGTTAACGCGTTTGAGCTGCATCGGCAGCGGATTTTTGAATGCGCTTTTGGCCTCATCAAAGCCTAATTGCAGTGCTTCAATATTGGGTGGAATTAACTTTGGTTTGGCTTTGAATGTATCGCTAACGATGCTCTCTAATGCGGAAAATTCAATGCCGATAAGATAGGCTAAGGAGCCGACATAAATAATATTCTTAAACAGCTGCCGCTGCCGTGGATTGGTGAAATTATTGTTGGTAATTTCAGTCAGTGGTAAACCAATATAGTGAATATCGTCACGAATTAATTTGAAGTCTAAGGGGTAAGTATTGTCGTAAAAAAAGTAGCCTCCAGGAACCACGCTTTCGACGTCTTGTGCCATGCTTTGTGGGTTGACTGATACCATCAACTCAACTTGTTTGCCGCGCTTGCCCAGATAACCCGCTTCGCTTACACGTACTTCATACCAAGTGGGCAGACCCTGGATATTGGAAGGGAAAATATTTCTAGGGCTTACGGGTATACCCATACGAAAAATAGCTTTAGCAAACATGCTATTGGCGCTGGCCGAACCGGAGCCGTTGACATTAGCGAACTTAACAACGAAATCGTTAACAACCGCGTCTAATATCGGCGCAGATTGTGCCGTGCTCATGCGACTTGCTCCTGACTTTTGCGATTTGATTGACCAGATTTTTCTAGAAGAATAGGCGCAGGCTTATTGCCGGCTTTGGTTACGGTATACATAAACTGTTTCATGTCCCAAGCAGAAGTCGGGCAACGTTCGGCACATAGTCCACAGTGTAAACATACATCTTCGTCTTTCACCATCACTCGGCCAGTAGGTAAATCTTCAGAAACATATAGATCTTGCGATAATTCCAATGACGGAGCATTTAACTTCGTACGCAGTACTGTTTCTTCTTCATTTTCAGTAAATGTAATGCAATTGGTTGGGCAAATATCGGTGCAGCCGTCACATTCAATACATTTTGATTCCGTAAAAACCGTCTGTACATCACAGTTTAGGCAACGGTCGGCCTCGGTGTAGGCTACATCCAAGCTAAAGCCCAATTCGGATTCAATCTTTCGGCTAGATAGCGCTTTTTCAATAGGTAAATGCGCCGACTGTTGACGGTCATCGTCGATCACATTGCTGTCATAAGCCCACTCGTGAATGCCCATTTTGGTGCTGGCTAAATTGGTGCCTGGCGCCAATCGTTCTGATTGAACGGATTTATTGTTTAAGAATAAGTCGATGGAAATAGCGGCTTGATGACCGTGTGCCACGGCAGTAATAATATTCTCAGGTCCGAAAGCGGCATCGCCGCCAAAGAACACTTTTTCGTTACTGGATTGAAAGCTGGTTTTGTCAATAATCGGCATATCCCAATCACCAAACTCAATACCCACATCTTTTTCGATCCAAGGAAATGCGTTATCTTGGCCAATAGCCATAATTGCATCAGTACATTCTATGTTAACGACTTCGCCCGTTTCTTTAATCGTTCTTTTACCATTTTCGTCGTAGCTTGATTCCACCACATTGAAAGCCATAGCGACGAGTTTGCCATCTTCAACAATAAACTCTTTGGGGCTGTGATTTGCCAGTATTGGAATGCCTTCAGCCAAGGTGTCGTCTTTTTCCCAAGGTGAAGCTTTCATAGTCTCATAGGTGGAACGTACAGTAACTGTAACCGTATCTCCACCAATACGTTTGGCGGTTCGACAACAATCCATTGCGGTATTACCGCCGCCGACGATGACCACTTTCTGCCCAACTTTATCAGTGTGTTCAAAAGCCACACTTTCCAACCAATTGATGCCTAAATGAATATTGTCACTGGCTTCGTCGCGCCCCGGTATTTTGAGATCTTTAGCTTTAGGTGCACCGGTACCAACAAAGACCGCATCGTAATCTTTTTCCAAGATTTCTCGCATGCTATCGACACGAGTATTGAATATTTGCGATACGCCCATATCAAGCACATAGTTTACTTCCTGATCCAGCACTTCTTCCGGCAGTCTAAACGAAGGAATTTGACTGCGCATGAAGCCACCGCCTTTGGCATTTTCATCGTACAAATCAATTTCATAACCCAATGGCATCAAATCTCGAGCAACCGTAAGTGAAGCCGGGCCAGCGCCAATTAAAGCAATTTTTTTGCCATTCTTGGCAGCTGTAATAGATGGCATTCTGCCAAGTACTTCGGCGTCATCTTTATTATCTGCAGCAACTCGTTTCAAACGACAAATTGCCACCGGCTCTTCATCGACTCGGCCGCGACGGCACGCGGGTTCGCAAGGCCTATCGCAGGTACGCCCAAGCACCCCAGGGAAGACATTGGATTCCCAGTTAACCATATAGGCATCGCTGTATTGGCGTTGGCCAATCAGTCGTATATATTCAGGAACGGGAGTGTGTGCTGGGCAAGCATATTGGCAATCGACTACTTTATGAAAATACTCGGGGTTGCTGATGTCGGTGGCTTTCATCTTCTTACTTTTACGACGTTATAGCGGTCGTACATTTTAATTAGTAAATTTCTTAATTAATGGATTATCTTAGGGATACTAGATCGTAGCTCAGTCAAAATAAAAACCACATTTGGCTTCTGACCGCGTTTGGATATTTTTAGAAGTCTCTATACCTATTATTGATTAGATGAATATGCACCAATTCCTTGAATATTAACATGGCTTTAATGCAGGGTATACCATATAAATACATTTCCATTTACAGTTGTTTTTACCTCATTTACCACCAATATTTACCCCACATTTGAGGGTTGGCCCAATTGTCAGAATTTAGCCAATCGGGAGTCTTTTTGTAGTCGTCGATATTGTACTTAAATAAACCATATTCAAGCTCATCGCTTTGATAAGAAGCCACTTTTGACAAGGCAAAGCTAAATAGGTCAGTAAGCTGCCAGCCTTCGTTTTGCGAAGAGGTCGTTATTGGCAAACAGATACAATACTGCGGGCTGAGCACGTCGCGTAATCTGGCCAAGGTTTGGGCGCCAGTACGTTTGTCAAAATTCTCAAACCAATTAATCGCAATGGCAACGTCAAAAGATTGCTCCAGAGCATTGAAGTCTTTCAGTTGATTGGGTGTCAGTTTGGTCACTGAGCAAGACTGTTTTAGTATGGCTCTTTGTTTTATATAGTTCTGTAAAAAATCATCATTGCAATCCCCGAGCAATAAAATGCGTTGCGGTTGTGCCACATTAACTAAGGTTTCAATATCAAAAAAAATGTCGTCGGGGTAAGCCATAGTGCTTATTGTAGCCAAAGCAAAGAATCTCGGGGCGATTTTTCCCAGCTTTGCACAAATACTGATTGTCTCACCGCGCACCATTGAGTAATCTTGACAACACCTTTTAATGCGCCGATTTTCACAGATTAAACAAAGAGACTTGCTAGCGAGCATCGGCGTCAAACTATTGTATTTAGGCTAATTTTGACCCTAAAAACAACCAGAGCACAGACTAATTCCGTTTGCCAAACACCCAGCACCTAATATTTAAGAATGAATCAACACACTGAACAGCAATCGTTAGCCGATTTTGCCGAACAAGCTTACTTAAACTACTCTATGTATGTGATTTTGGATCGCGCCTTGCCGTTTGTCGGTGATGGTTTAAAGCCGGTTCAAAGGCGCATTGTCTACGCTATGTCTGAATTAGGCTTGCACAATGCTGCCAAGTATAAGAAATCCGCACGGACCGTAGGTGACGTGCTAGGTAAATTCCATCCTCATGGCGATAGTGCTTGTTACGAGGCCATGGTGCTGATGGCTCAGCCCTTTAGCTATCGATACCCGCTTGTCGATGGGCAAGGAAACTGGGGTTCTACTGATGACCCTAAGTCATTCGCGGCTATGCGTTATACAGAATCGCGATTAGCTCCTTATGCGCAAAGTTTATTATCCGAACTAGGCCAAGGTACCGCAGATTGGCAGCCAAACTTCGATGGTACATTGCAAGAGCCAACTCATTTACCATCTCGATTGCCAAATATTTTATTGAACGGTGGATCAGGAATTGCGGTGGGTATGGCAACAGATATCCCACCGCATAATATTCGCGAAGTGGTTAAGGCTTGTGTGCATCTGATTGATAAGCCCAAGGCCACGGTTAAAGATTTATGTAAGTTCATAAAAGCACCAGATTTTGCCACCGAAGCGGAAATTATTACTCCTCAGGCACAATTATTAGAGATGTATCAAACGGGTAGCGGGTCCGTTAGGCAGCGTGCGCTATACAGCAAAGAAGACGGCGATATCGTCGTTCATGCCCTGCCTTATCAATCTTCGGGTTCCAAGGTGTTGGAGCAGATTGCAGCCCAAATGCAGGCTAAAAAGTTACCCATGGTGGCCGATTTACGCGATGAGTCAGATCAGGATAATCCTATTCGATTGATTATTGTGCCGCGTTCTAACCGAGTGGATATTGATGCTTTGATGGGTCATTTGTTTGCCACCACCGACTTAGAAAAAAGCTATCGGGTAAATATGAATATGATCGGTTTAGACGGCCGGCCACATGTCTATGACTTGCGTCAATGCCTTAAGGAATGGCTGAAGTTTCGAATTGAAACGGTGCGACGTCGTTTACAGTATCGATACGACAAAGTTACCGATCGCTTGCATATATTAGAAGGGTTGTTGACTGCCTTTTTGAATATTGACGAAGTCATCGAGATTATCCGTAGCGAAGACAAACCTAAGCCTGCATTGATGAAGCGCTTTAAAATTACCGATCGTCAAGCGGAAGCGATTCTAGAGCTAAAATTACGCCACCTTGCCAAATTGGAAGAAATGAAAATTCGCGGTGAGCAGGAAGAGTTGGAAAAAGAGCGCAAGCGTTTGGAGCTATTGCTTAAATCAAAGGCACGCTTGAAAACCTTAGTAAAGAACGAACTCAAACAAGATGCTGAAGAGTTCGGTGACTCGCGTCGTTCACCCCTAGTTGAACGCGAAGTGGCCAAAGCGATTGATCAAAGTGAATTAGTCCCCAGCGAAGCGATTACTGCGGTGATTTCCGCACAAGGTTGGGTGCGTGCCGCCAAAGGCCATGAAATTGATGCCCGCGAATTAAATTATAAGTCGGGAGACAGTTATCTATCTTCGGCGCGCGGTAAATCTAATCAACTACTCGTGGCTCTGGATTCTACTGGCCGCACCTACTCTGTACCTTCGCACAAATTACCCAGTGCGCGAGGGCAGGGTGAGCCGTTAACTAGCAGTGTTAATCCACCAGTTGGGGCTACTTTTAAGTCCATAATGATGGGTGCCGATAGCGATCAATATGTCATGCTTAGTGATGCGGGTTATGGCTTTATCTGTACTGTCTCTGACATGCTAACGAAGAATAAGAAGGGCAAAGCCACATTAAGTGTGCCCAAAGGTGCACAAGCTTTAGGGGCGTTAGAAATTGGCAGCCTTGAACAAGACTTTATCGCAGTTGTCACCACCTCAGGTTATCTAACTATTTACTCAGTGACTGAGTTACCCGAATTGGCTAAGGGTAAAGGTGTCAAGCTGATTAATATCCCATCCAAACTGTTAAAGGCTAGAGATGAATATGTATTAGGAGCGACGACTTTTAAGAAAGGTCAGCATGTGTTGGTTCACTCAGGGAAACGTTATCTGCGCCTGAAAGGCCAAGATTTGGAACACTATATGGGAGAGCGAGGTAAGCGTGGGCGTAAATTACCCAAAGGTTTTCAAGCGGTGAAAGCAATTACCACGGAACTGGCCTCTGCCACGCAAGAAGATATTAAAATTGACGAATAAAACTAGCCGCGGGTTAGTGAGCACTAAACTTTTCAAACGCCAATAATTTAGTTGAGAAAGCACCTATGAATAAACTTCAACAACTTAGAGAAATGACCGTTGTGGTCGCTGATACCGGAGAACTCTCAGCGATTGCTGAATACAAACCACAAGATGCAACCACTAATCCATCGTTGCTTTTGAAAGTAGCGCAAGATTCCAAGTACGACCCTTTTATTGATCAGGCGGTGGCTAGCGCGAATGGTGATTTGGTCGACGCGGTGGATAATTTCGCGGTGGATATTGGTTGTGAGATTTTGAAAATCATTCCCGGGCGGGTATCTACTGAAGTTGACGCTCGCTTATCATTCGACACACAATCTACTGTCGAAAAGGCTCGTAAGCTGGTTAGCCTCTATAAAGATAGGAGCGTGGAAAGAGATCGTATTTTAATTAAGATAGCGGCTACCTGGGAGGGTATTAAAGCGGCCGAACTTTTAGAGAAAGAAGGGATTAATTGTAATTTAACGCTACTCTTTAGTTTCGCGCAGGCGGTGGCCTGCGCTGAGGCCAGGGTATTTTTGATTTCGCCGTTTGTTGGCAGAATTCTAGATTGGCATAAAGCCAATGGCGGGCAAGAGTCTTATCCGGCGCTGGAAGATCCCGGTGTGATATCGGTTACTAAGATTTATAATTATTATAAACAACATGGTTATAGCACGATTGTTATGGGCGCTAGTTTTCGTAATGTTGGAGAAATCGAAGCCTTAGCAGGCTGCGATTACTTAACGATTGGGCCAAACTATTTAGAAGAGCTGCGCAATGATGAAGGTGAATTGCTGCAACGCCTATCTGCGAGCGATGCTGGCGAAGCGCAGGCTAAACTCTCTTTAGATGAAAGAACATTTCGCTGGATGCAAAACGACGATGCCATGGCGACCGAAAAATTAGCGCAAGGTATTCGTAGCTTCGCAGCGGACCAAGTAAAATTGGAAGAATTAATTGCCCCCAAGATGTGATCGTATATAAGTTATGATTTTGCGCAAATGGTGGTTGCCGATTTCGGTAATTCTATTAATAGCAATCACCTTGGCGTCTCTGCTGCCGGTTCCAGCTGTTGGTCCGCCGAACAGTGATAAACTAGTTCATCTTGTGTCATACGCGGTTTTGATGTTTCCAGCGGCTTACGCTGCTAACAAACAACCCCTATATTATGCGCTGTTTTATTTAGTTTGGAGTGGTGGAATCGAGCTAATTCAGCCCGCCGTCAATCGCTCCGCGGAATGGCAAGACCTATTCGCCAATAGTATAGGGTTAATGATCGGCTTGATGTTGGGGCGTTTTGCAAGGCGCTATTTTTAGCTCATTTTTTTGTTAAACTTTTTGATTCCACTTTTTAACCCCACTTTTCATTTTACGTAGGAAGCATGAAACTATATCAATATCCAAATTGTTCTACTTGTCGAAAAGCGGTTAAATATTTAACCGAACAAGGTTGTGAATTCACTTCTATCAATATCGTCGAACAGCCGCCAACGAAAAGCGAGTTAAGAGTGATGTTAAAAAGCTACGAGGGTAATATTCGAAAATTATTTAATACCTCCGGATTACAATATAGAGAGTTGAACATGAAGGAAAAACTCCCTCGGATGACTTCATCTGAGCTCATTGATTTATTGGCGGGCAATGGAAAACTTATTAAACGACCGTTTTTACTTAACGAAGATAAACTCGGTATTGTCGGGTTTAATGAAACCGATTGGCAAAACTTCTTATAGTTATTGCCGGTATGCAAGCTCATTCTGACATTGTGGATTTTTTTGAGAGGATTGCGAATATTGCTCAAAGTGCTCAGCGCAAGGTAAGTTACTTATTAGTTGCGGGTTTGCTGGCGACCGCTTACTTGGGTTTTGAATTGGTGTCAGCAGCCTCGCCATTGTGGTGGAATATACTAAAAGTTATCTTAGTAGCAACACCGGTATTGATTTGGTGCTTTGTATGGTCTGTACTAGGGGGGTTAACGCAGGCTCCAGTGGCAGTAGCCAACCTAGCTAGTGGTCAATCTGAGCTAATTCATGAGTTAAAAAGCATAAACGAGCCAAGGTCTCTACGAGGCCTATTTAGTGCCGTGCGAGCATTCCGCCGAGAAGAGGGCTTTGGCGTATTATTCGATGCCGTTAGCGGTATTGGTATGATCGCCAGTCCGTTATTTGCAATAATGGCATTTGTCGCATTGCCGCTATTGCTATTACTGGTGCTCGTTTCTGTTGTTGTATTAATTTTCTAATGAATTTTTCGGTAACTCTTCTGTTAAGCTTTTACCTAACTTCTTAATTAGCTCTGAATTTAACTCTAGAAGAAACTATGTCAACGCTTGAGAAAATGGGAATTCAGCAATGGCGCTTGCGTCAGCCAATTGACAGTGCTGGATCGAATAAACATCTAGTTACGCAAGAAGCTAACTCTGAAATTAACTCTGAAGCAGAAACATTAGTTCAGAATGAGCTTGCTAAATCTGTCAAACCGGCAGCGGACATCTCAGATAGTGCAAATCAGGCACCCCTAGATAAAATCGCTCATGATCAGCTGGATTGGCCG
>CAZJWW010000028.1:0-24315 GCA_964549895.1 uncultured Gammaproteobacteria bacterium | reverse complement strand
TGGCAGTCTTGCGACAATTCCAGCGCGCGTTCATAGCAACGCGTTAAGCCTTCACCAGCGACCGACGCTTTTTCAAGTAAGTCTGCAAACTCGCAGAGCTTATCAGCAAGGGTCTGTATTTTTTTTGGTAAATTCGGTGTTTCATCTAATAAATCAACCCACGATACTCGGCGCTCATTTAAGCCAAGGCTCAGTCGATAATCAGCGGTGAGTTTATCTAGCTCGTCGGCAGTAATCGCCAGTTTCGGGATCAAACTTTTTTCTCGTAATTCTGCAGCGCGTGTGTCATTCGCCAATTCCATCACCTGCCAAGAGCTGAAACTGATACCTAAAAAATTAGAGGCAATATCTGGAATTTGATGCGCCTCATCGAATACCACCGTATCGACGTCCGGCAACAAGGCTCCAAAACCATCATTCTTGAGCGCCTTATCGGCAAAAAACAAATGATGATTTACCACCACAACCTCACTGGCAAGTGCGGCTTTACGGGCTTTATTAACAAAACAATCTTCGAAAAAACTGCAATTCTGACCGATGCAATTATCCACTGTGGACGTTACTTGTGGCCATATTCGCGAATCTTCAGGCACATCCGACAAACCACCAATATCACCACTTTTACTGCGCGGCAACCAGGAGGACACGGCTTCCAACTCTGATAATTGCTTTTTGTCTAGCCGTCGCGAAGAACTTCTCGCTTGTTGCAATCGGTGCAGACATAGATAATTACTACGCCCTTTTAGCAAGGAAACTTTGCAGCTTAAGCCCAGTGCCTCGAGCACCATGGGAATATCGCGATGAAATAATTGTTCTTGTAAATGCTTGGTTCCAGTGGAAACTAAGGTCTTTTTGCCCGACAGCAGTGCGGGAACTAAATAGGCAAATGTTTTGCCCGTACCGGTACCGGATTCAGCCAGTAAAGTCTGTTTTTCAGCAATCGTATTTTCAATCGCTTGCGCCATTTCGAGCTGCGAATCGCGAACCATATAATGTGCTAGTTTGCGAGCAAATGGGCCATCCTTACCCAAGACATGGGCCGCACTATTGTTATCCACTATGGCCATTATTCGGTGTAGACGCTATCCGTCGTAGGCGCCTTCTGTTGTAAACACTATCTATTGTAAACATTGTTGGTCACTGGTTGCCTTTCGCATTCACTGATAGCTGTTCACTATTGTATTAACATCTAAGAGAGTTCGCCAACGCAATCACGCAAGGCATCTTGCCAATCTGGCAAAGCAATACCGAAGGTAGTCTGTAATTTGTGGCCACTTAATACGGAGTAAGCTGGGCGTTGAGCAGGAGTGGGATATTGCTCAGTAGAAATACCCTGCACATCCATATGGTCGATACTGTTCGCGGCGAACAAAGCCTTAGCAAATCCACACCAAGAAGTTTGACCTTGGCAGCTAAAGTGAAATACTCCCTGCTGTTCTTTATTCAAACCATCCTGACTAATGATTATATCGAGCAACTCTTTAGTTGCTCGAGCAATACTACCAGCGTAGGTAGGTGCGCCAATTTGATCGTCTACCACGTTTAGTTCGGTTCTTGATTCGGCCAAACTGAGCATGGTTTTATAGAAATTCTTACCGTGATTGGAATAGACCCAAGCAGTTCTAAGGACCACGGCGGGCGCACCAGATGCAAGGATCGCTTGCTCTCCTTCGAGCTTGCTTTGGCCATAGACGCCAGTTGGCCCGGTAGCATCAGTTTCGCTGTAGGGTGAAGACGCATCGCCAGCAAAAACATAATCAGTGGAGAAGTGAATTAACGGCAGGTCGGAAGCAGCGCTGTATTGAGCAATCTCAGCTACGGCATCACGATTGATGCAAAACGCCGCCGCCGTTTCTTCTTCGGCTAAATCAACGGCAGTATAAGCAGCTGGATTAATTATAATATCGGGTTTCAGTGAAGCCAGCGCCAGTTGCACTTGATCTACCTTCATTAGGTCAAGCTGTTCTCGACCCGCGACAACCACCTCGTATTGGTCTGATCCTGACAGCGCTTTTTGCAAATAAGTTGTGACTTGGCCCTTTTGACCAATCAATAATACGGTTTTCATCAGTAGTAGTTTCTCGAAATAATTTCTCTAGACAGTTACTTTATAACTCTATAAGTAATTTCTAAGCACTCTCAAACTTCTAAGCACTCTCAAACTTCTAAGTACTTAATGATGGCAAGTCTTTTAAAAGCTGACCAACTTCATCCTTGGCCGACAACAACGGCTTTTCCATGGGCCAATCTATACCAACCTCAGGATCATTCCACAATAGGCTACCCTCTTGATCTGGGGCATATAAGGAGGTGCATTTATACACCACTTCAGCCGTGTCGCTAGTCACCACAAAGCCGTGGGCAAAACCTTCTGGGACGTACAACTGCTGTTTATTTTCCGCGTTCAAATAATACCCCACCCATTCACCAAAAGTGTCTGAGCCGTCGCGAATATCCACCGCCACATCATAAATCTCGCCTTGCACAGTCCGTACCAACTTACCCTGCCATTGAGGGGTTTGATAATGTAAGCCGCGCAACACACCTTTGCTGGACTTAGAGTGATTGTCCTGCACAAATTCACTAGGCAAGCCAAGTTCAATGGCTTTCTCGCGATTATAGGTCTCCATAAAAAATCCACGATCATCGCCAAAGACCGTGGGGGTGACGAGCAGTACGCCATCTAATTTGGTTTTTTCAACTTGCATATTAATATCGTATGATTAATAGAGTGATAATTGTACCCTGTGCATTTTTAAAAAGAGAGCAAAAATATTTCAGAGAATCTGTTAGACACTAAATTAAGGGACTAATTTTAACCTCTGCTGGCTGCATAGTCTCACCGCGAAACTCGACTGACTCAGCGTTATGATTAAATATGAATTCATGGGAGGATGTACACCTCAACCGCACCCCTTCGGGCATCTTACAGATTTTTAGCTTAGCGTGTTCGCCGAGCGTCAATAAAATACGCTCCATCGCTATTTGATCTGGCCAAACACCTAAATAATACATTTGATTCTTAGCGATCAAAGCGGGTGTGCCGTCTTCTGTGTATTCGAGTACTTGCTCGGTAGTCGCTAACGACTCACACCAAATTTTTGCATGGCCACCTGACTGCATCGCACGTGGCGTATCGTTCGCTAGAGTTTCGACGTACTCTACCTGGCAGTCCATGTTTGCTATTGAAGGTGGCAGCGACTCTGGAATAGTAAATTGAGGCGTTTTTGAACCGGATCTTGGCCCTAATAGACCAATGGTGGAAGCACTTTCTAATTGTTGTAAAAAACCAGCCGGCCAAGTCATCAGACCAGGTGCTACCACTAGAGAATAGTCGGCAATATTTTGACTATCTGGCCGTAAAATATCGATAGACAAACCCAAGCGACGCAATCCTTTGTAAAAATCAAACACAATGGAAAAATAATCGAAGCCTGCGCCTTGAGGCTGCACCTGCCAAGCCCAACAAGACTCATAGTCAAACACCAAACCAACCTTAGCGCGGCCAGCCTTTAGATCAGATAACTGCGCCAATTCCGAAACGACTTGCGCTATTTCAGAATGCGCCAAGGCTGGTTGACTATCGGGTCGTAAAATTCCAGCATGCATTTGTTCTTGTGCAAATGGCGCTTGCCGCCAACGAAAATAGCAAACTGCCTCGGCCTCATGAGCAAACGCCTCCCAGGTCCAAAGTCTAACCATGCCGTCTAACGGTGCTGGGTTATTGGGCGCCCAGTTCACCGGCCCGGGCTGTTGTTCCATTACCCACCAACGACCTTTACCAACTGCCCGATAAAGGTCATGATGCAAAGCTTGAAAATCAGGGTCACCTTGACGATGAAAGCGTTTTTTCCAGGAGTCGGCAGCGCCAGATCGATCTACCAGAAAACCCAGAGGGTAGCTATCCCAACTGGCAATTTCTAAATCATCCCCGAGTTTATAATGATCAAAATCGGTAATTCTTCCCATGTAATTATGTATCAAGGGTGCATTACTAAATTCGCGAATTGCGTCAACCTGCACGCGGTTATAAGCGATAACTTGATCGCTGCTAAAACGCTTAAAATCCAATGCATGCGATGGGTTTGGCTCAGTTACCGTCAAATTGGGCAAACCGACATCGCCAAATGCCGCATACTCCATGGACCAAAAAGTGTTTCCCCAAGCTTGGTTCAAAGACTCTATAGTTCGATACTTTTTACTTAACCAGGTATGGAACTGCTGCCTAGCAGCTTCGCTATAAGACAGCACGGTATCATGACAACCATATTCATTATCGATCTGCCACGCCTCAAGCGCGGGGTGCTGGGCATAACGTTCGGCCATTAGCCTGGCAATTCGTTGAGCCTCTTCCCAATAAGGCAAATAACTGAAACAGTAGTGTCGTCGAGAACCGAATTTACGCGGTCTGCCGTATTTGTCCACTGCCAGCATATCGGGGTGACGTTGGAGCATCCAGTGTGGCGGTGTCGCGGTCGGGGTGCCAAGAATAATGCGGAGCCCTGCATCACCTAAGATACCAATAGCGTCGTCTAGCCATTGCCAATTTAATTCGTCAGGCGTGGCCTCTAATCGCGACCATGAGAACTCGCCAATACGAACTAGGCTTAGTCCTAAATCCACCATGCGTCGCGCATCATCAGGCCACTGCGTTGGTGGCCAATGCTCTGGGTAGTAGCAGGTTCCTAGTTCGGTTTTAATAATATCGCGCTATTAGTCAGTCTTAAGAATTATCGTTTATAGAATCACGATACTCTTGGAGTTTGGCATCGGCCTGATCACCAAAAAATATCTTACAAGCTTCTTTGAGACCCGGAGCATCAATAATATCTTCATTGCGCACAACTTGTGTGATCTTGGAACGCCGTCGTAGAAAATCTTCTAATTTCGTTACCATCTCATGTCGAGCTGTATGTTCAACTTCGCAACGCAAGTACTCAGCATCTTTCATCAGACGTTCGGCTTGACGAGGGTGTTGACGAATATCTTCTAACAGCTCTAGGGCGTTACCACCATAGCGCCGCCACAAGCGCTGAGTTAGAGGCTCAGATGAGCCCTCTACTGTATATGTATCTAATTCCATTAATTCGGCCTGATGGTAAAACTCGTCTCGCACGGTATCATCATCTTCGCCATACCAGATAAAGTCTTCATAGGGCAGATCGATACCCATACTTTTTATCAAATCAGCGATTTCATCGCCCACATTGATACAGTCTGTGGTTTTGCCCCCAAAAATACTAAGGTGTTTATCAGCATGATTTACATCTACAGCATGCTTGCGAGATAGTTTGACCCAGTCCGCCACGCCGTCACCGCCTTTTTGGGCAAGCGGTCGAACGCCACATCGCTCAGCAATAATATCTTCTTTGGTAATCGGCTTGTCCAATTTTAATAAGTCATTGATATTATCCAGCACGAACTGTCGATCTTCTTCAGTAACGCCAACGTCAGGATCTTCAACCTGTGTATCGGTGGTCCCAACTGACGTTTTATTACCCATCGGAATCACAAAAAATAAACGTCCGTCACTAGCGAAGAAAGCCAAAATTCGCCGTTCCTCACTCACTCTATCTATGATCAAGTGAATGCCTTTGGAAAATAAGTGCCGATGTTCAGTTTTTTGCTCAGTCTCTTTGTTGTGGCTATCGACATAAGGTCCACAGGCATTAACCATAGCTTTTGCCTTAATTTCAAAAGTATCGCCATTTAGTGTATCTCGGGCCTGAACTCTCCATAAACCATCACTTCGTGCGGCATCCGTTGATTCCACGTAGTTAGCTGCAACGCAACCATAGTTCATTGCGGAACGAACAAAATTGAATACAAAGCGTGCGTCATTATCAAAAAGGTAAGCATCAGAATATTCAAAACCTCCCGCCGCATTGTCAGTATTTATGGCTGATTCTCGCTCGCGGATCGTTTTGACTGTCATAAAATCCGGGCCTTTAGTGAAAAATCGCCCCATAAACCAATAAAATAGGGTGCCTAAATAGACAAAAAATACCGGGAACCGAAAACCTTTTTCAATCGTGGTTAGAAAACGAATCTCCTTCACCGTAGATGGGTAACTGCGCATCAAATGATTACGGCTTTTGCATAAATTATTGACCAATAGGTACTCATGGCTCTCAAGGTACTTAATTCCGCCCCAAGCAAGGTTTGATGAATTTGAACTGGTCAAGCCCGCAAAATCACCTTTATCAATCAAAGCAACTTTCACTCCCTTGGCGGACAAAGACGCAGCTGAAACGGCTCCATTTATGCCACCACCAATGACCACCACATCATAAATACGATCTTGATCTTTTAAACGCTCGATATTACTGTTTCTTAATTCCATAGTTTTTAATTCAGGGCTTTGTGTTTACCATTGGGTATTCACAATTTTGAGTCGACCAGCTTAGAGCTATAACTCGGATTAACGGGATTGCATGCCTAAGGCAATGATAAAGTTTACATGTTGCGGGGGTGAAATAGTTAAACAATATGTTAACACGGCTAAAATTAAAGGAAGCCGCCCAGAGGCGGCTTCCTTACTACACTAATGGGTAAAAATAACAACGCCAAGCTCCTTGCTCCCTCTCATCGTCCATGATGAAACGCCGTTGAAAGAATAATAGCTAAAGTGCTTAAACCGCGCTTCACCCAGATGGGTGAAATTTTAAAATAGCGGTGCCTTTTTTTATTTGTTTCAATGATATAGTCAAGCAGCTAATCGTGTGACCTCGCTTTTCAGTAATCTTATGGAATCGAATACAAGTAATCAGCTACAGCGAATGTCTAGCATCGGCTTAATCGCCGGCCCGCTTATTGCGCTTGCAATACTATTTATTGGAGCTCCAAGCGATATGAGTTCTGACGCTAATAGACTGCCTGACGCTTGGATAACGCTTGCCTTATTATCGCTGATGGCGATCTGGTGGGTTACTGAGGCCGTACCCATTCCAGTTACCTCATTGTTGCCACTTATTCTTTTGCCATTGTTCGGCGTGAGTACTATGGCGACAGTTGCGGCGCCCTATATGCACCCTATTGTAGTGCTGTTAATGGGTGGTTTTATTTTTGCTAAAGCAATCGAAAACTGGGGATTGCATGAACGAATCGCCTTGCATGTGGTAAAACGGTCTGGCGGCAGTTTAGTAGGGCTTATTGGCGGGTTTATGCTAGCTGCGGCTCTACTTTCTATGTGGATATCTAATTCTGCGACCTCTATCATGATGATGCCAATTGCACTTTCAGTGGCAGCAGCGGTTAACCTTGATAATGAAAATCGAGGTCGAAACTTCACTTTGGCACTGTTATTAGGAATCGCCTATGCGTGTTCAATTGGTGGGCTCGGCACTCCAATCGGAACACCCACCAATTTGATCGTCATGGGTTATTTAAACGAGCAAAATAACAACGAGATTAGCTTTTCAAATTGGATGATGATTGGCATACCAATGGTATTGATTCTATTACCTTTAGCTTGGGTTATGCTCACGAAATGGGTGTTTAAGATCCCAGCGACTGGGAGCAAAGTGGCTCGGGACAAAGTAGCCAGTCGTCTAGATGAGCTAGGAGCTATGACTTTACCTGAGTGGCGCACATTAATGTTGTTTAGCGTCACCGCCGCAATGTGGATGTTTCGTCGACCACTGAATGCATTGGAAATATCTTGGGGCGGTGATATCTATACACCGTTGTCGGGGCTTACCGATCATATGACCGCAATTATTGCCGTGTTAATGTGCTTTATTATTCCGGCCGGTGGTCACGGTAAGAACGGTGAAAAACTATTGAATTGGACTATAGCGGAACAGATACCCTGGGGAGTTTTGTTGTTGTTTGGTGGCGGTATGTCTCTCGCACAAGCAATTTCTTCGTCGGGCTTAAGTGCGTATCTTGGAAACAGCTTGTCGATGTTTGCTTCTTACCCAATACCAGTACTAATCTTACTTATTGCTGCGGCTGTCTTAGCCCTAACTGAAGTTACCAGCAATATTGCCACCGCCTCTGCGTTGATGCCGGTTATTGGGGCTATGGCAATCGAAACGGGAATCCCGTTGGAGATGATGGCTGCGCCACTGGCCTTAGCAGCAAGTTGTGCCTTTATGCTACCAATGGCAACTGGACCAAATGCCGTTGTTTTTGCGACAGGCCAAGTACCCCTTACTACCATGGCAAAAACCGGGTTTCGCTTAAACTTGATTGCAGTTGTCATCATTCTGTTTGTTTCGTATAGCTTTGCACCCATCGCGTTTGGCTAAGCCTTTAGCATCTTAGTAGCCATTTTGGTTTTGGTATAATTGAGCAGCGCTTAGCTGATGTGGTGGCCGCGCAAGGTGATATGGAGCTGGTTGGCGTTGCTGATCTCGTGCCATCTATCTCGCATAGAGCTTTGGTTGAACGTGGGTCGCCGTATAATCTTTACCGCGCTTTTGCAGGTAAAGAGGAAGCGTTGATCGAAGCTGGAATTTCCGCCTCTGGTACGTTAGAAGAATTGAATCAAACGGCCGATGTATTCTTCCACGGCTATGCAAACTACGAAAATAGCGTTAATGCCGACATCCTAAAACTAACATCGAATAATACCACCGGTTTGATCGGTACAATACACTGGCTGTATCAAGCGGTTGGCGTGGAAAAGGCTGCGATTATGATTGTTCGTCTAGTCGCCGATCCTGGCGATACTTTTCGTGGTCTTACCAACAATACCATGATCGAAGCAGTACCTAATCACCAAGCCGCCGACTTAATGACAATCATGCCGCATGTAGATTGCACGGGCGCCATGCTAGTACAAACGCCCGTCACACATAAGCATATTAGTGATTCTTCCAAGACGACTAATACTTTGGCAATGCTCCATAATAAAAAGCCGAGATCCACATTTGTGAAACTCGGCTTTTTGATGACTAAGCATAAGAGCAATGTCTTACGCTATTTCCTTACTTTCTGTGGTTACACATTTCTTAGAAAGCAGCTCGTATACCAAACAAGTAGCGTGCGCCGTTTTCTTCAAACAACTCTAGAAAATCCCGCGTTTCAGAAAAGTCGAACGACTCTTCATCATTAATATTGATGCCTTCAATAAACGCAGTCAGGTTTTCTGAAAATCGATAGCTTAGAGACGCATCTATTTGAGTGAAGTCGTCGGTAAACACCGGCAAGCCACCTTCGCCTTCAGTCGTTAATAGAAAGTCACTACGACTATTTATAGACACACGAGCTGACCAACGCTCATTCTCGTAGAACACCGAGGCGTTAAATGTCGTATCAGAGATATTTTCCAGCGCCGTTTCCACGCCGTCAGTCACGTTCTCACCATCAGCGAATGTAATATTTGCTGATACGCCAAAACCATTATCCCATAACTTCTGTCCAGCTAGTTCTAAACCACTTACTTCAGCATCGTCGCCATTTTGAGGACCAGACACTAAAAAATTAATGGTTTGTGGCGGCAAAGCGGCACCCGTTGTGGCATCAATCGCATTCTGAATAGTGATCGCTTCTGTTACGTTTTGATTAGTAATAAAGCCATCGATATCCTTATAAAATACGGCGGCAGATAAGCTAAGGCCATTATCGCCATAGTATTCAAGCGACAAATCAATATTATTAGAAAGCGTTGGGTCTAACTGTGGATTTGAAGCTGAAATAGCCTCACCACCCGCATTAATACTGGTTACCGCAAAGACAGTTGATAAATCATTGAACGTAGGACGAGTCAATGACCGCGATAAACCACCGCGCAAAATTAACTGATCCGATAAATCAAACGAAATATTGAATGCAGGTAAGAACTCAAAATAATCATTCTCTTCCGTAATTGCGCCAGCAGAGTTAACCGTAATATTGTTATTGCCAGACACATTGTCGATCGAGATCGCTTCTAGAACAGAACCGACACCTGTCGATGTCAAATCAGTATACGAGAGTCGCGCACCTAAAGATGCTCTGTATGGTGTTGCACCTAAAGCGCCATCCCAATCGGCTTGCAAATAAGCGCCAATGGTTTCTTCTTCAATATCGCCAGACTGATTTGGGTTGAATGAAGCGTCCAAAGGACTAGCTGCACCAAAGCGTGCACCTAAGTTTGTAAACGCTTGTTCAACAATGTCAATATTAGGTGTTACAAAACTACGAGGTAAATTTGAACCTGTTCCGCTCAAAAAACCTTCGGCATCTCCGTCAAACACCGTCAACAATTGACTAAGTTCCCCTGGAGAAAGGTTTTCAGAGAACAATTGAGATCGGTCGCAGGTAAACGGAACGTCAGTACCATCTGAGCTACCACAAACCGCCGCGTTATCAATTACACGACGAACCTTTTCGCGCTCCTGATAATCATAACCAAATTTAAGCAGAACGTTATCGTTCCAGTCATACTCAAGATCAGTTCTAAATGCGACGATCTCGTCTTCAATTTCATTAGACGAATTACGCGAGAAATGTAACCGCGCCGCATCTGCTGTTAATTGATCAATGGCGACTTGCTCTGTGGTGTCAATGCCATTAAGCGTTGTCAACGTCGCATCCGACACAGGGTCTCCGGTAAACGTTTGCGAAAAGTTAAGGCCAGGGAAACTCACCACAAAAAAGCTACCGCTGCCTGCTGCTGACTGCAAGTTATCACGCACACCATCCGCATTAGAAAATGAAAAATCGGTGTTATAACGAAACTTATCATTGAGCTGACCTTCCAGATTGAAACCCAATTGTACTGTTTCAGTATCGGATTCAGTGCGCCGTGCGACAATATCAAAAATATTACTGAATGGATTGCCTGGATCGGCATTTACGACACTACTGATAACCTGGTTGGCATCATTAATAACTGGATTGGTAATTAGCCCAGGATTTGGGAAAAAACTATATTGACTGGTAAGAGCGGGACTTTCAAAACTAGTGTACAAGGCATCAATCGTTAAACGAGTAACGTCATTTACTTGAAATTGTAAAGCAGCTGTTGCACCTAAACGTTCGCGCTCCTCGCTCGAAATAGAGGGTGCAAATGCATTGACACGTTCTTCCGCAATACCATCGCCATTAATATCTTCATTGGGAAAGATAAAGATACTTTCTGCGACATCAGTACGGATGTCACGTTCAGAATACGCAACCGATGCAACAAAACCTATGGTGTCATCAGCCCAAGTATCAGAATACACACCCGATAGCTTAATATTAGCTTCATCTGATAGGTCTTCATAAATACCACCAGCCGAGAATGCTACTTTTTGGCCAGGACTGTCCAGAGGTTTAAGTGTATCAATATTAACTCGGCCACCAATAGAACCGTCACCTTGTGAGGCATCTGGCGTTTTGAATACTTGCGCGGCACTAATTAGTTCTGAGGCAACTACGTCAAACGAAAATTCGCGACCCTCATTTTCAGTGGCGAGTTTGCGCCCATTATAAGTCAGTGTATTGAACTCTTGGCCAAGACCGCGAACCGTCACAAAGCGTCCTTCACCGCCACGTGCTCGAGTAATCGCAACACCCGTAATCCGCTGCAAAGATTCCGCAACATTTTGGTCAGGAAACTTACCCAGCTCTTCGGCAGAGATAGAATCAACAATTTGGCGCGAGCTACGCTTAACATCCAGACCGCGTTCCAGAGATGCGCGGATACCAGTGACGACAATTTCCTCGAGGGCGTCTACCTGAGCATGAGCTACAGGCAAGGAAAAAGCCGTTGAAAATATTAAAGCGGCAGCAGTACTCTTCGAAAAGAGCCTAGTTTCAGATCCACAAGATCTGTTGTAAATGGTAAAATTCATCTTCATCCTCCTAAAAGTTAATTGCTTTATATTAGCCTTATAATGATTTATTTAGCGTCAACGTCATGTAAGGTCTATTATTTATGTTGGTCTTATATAGTCATATTTTGTTTTGCGCCTAATTATATTCGATTACCTAATATTGCGGTAGTAAGATTCACCCAATATTTAACAGACAAAAATATGGTCTACGATCAAGCAACGGCCATTTACTCCCTTATATTCGCAAAGTTCCCGAATGGTTAACAGGCAGTAAATGGTTTGATCCAATTACTAGATATTTTTACAGATTAGGGAGTAAAATATTACTGATGGAATCTCTTGTAAATAGGTGTTTTGGTTGACATGTGTTATTTGGGTTAAATTTTTCATCCCCTTATTGTCTCTCGATACAACCCCCATTTAATTAGACAGCTTAAATGGTTGAGTAAATCAAAAATACTCAGTGACTCGCTTTAGGTAAAATTTGAAGCTAAACTATTGGGCTAAATGAAAGATATCTTAATAAGAAATACTCGGCTTTCACCGATCGGCGGGATTCGACTTGCGGGTCTGGCGCTCGAGGGTAAAGGTGTTACTTCACCAAATCGAATTTTAAACAGGTACAGTCTTGTTTACGTGCTCAGAGGCAATGGCAGATACACTGATGAGCGCGGCTACGATTTGCCCATAAGCGCCGGCGATGTAATCGAAGTACAATCTGACATCCGTCATTGGTACGGCCCGGAAAAGGGTCAATCATGGGATGAAATATATATCATTTTCGAAGGCTCAATTTTTGATTTAATGAAACAAAAAGGTTGCTTAACATTGGCGTCGCCAGTCACCAAACTCGAGCCTATTGAATATTGGCGCGGACAATTTATGAAAACATTTATCAGCCGCGATGACGATAACCTAGATATTGCTTACGATGAAGTAATAAAGGCCCAACAGCTAGTTTTTGAAGTACACAGAGCCGCTAGGAAGCATATTAAACTTGACACTTCATGGTTAAATGAAGCAAAAATTGCCATTGAAACAATAGACAATATTCAAGAAGTAGCCGAAAGCATGAAAATGTCTTACGAGACTTTTAGAAAACAATTTAAAAAGTCGTATGGATTAGCTCCTCGACAATATCGAATTCTTTTGAGGATGGATAAAGCTCGAGAAATGTTGTCGACAAGCGAGTTACCAATCAAACAAATTGCAAGACAGCTAGATTATTGTGACGAATTTCATTTTAGCAGGCAGTTTAATAAAACCATCGGATGCTCACCAACCATGTACAGGGCTAGAACATTCATGAAAGATCATTAAATTTATCGAACAGCTGGATAAACCGGCTCGCCAATAAAAATATCCATTAAACACATGCTAACCAAAGAGCCTATTCACAAAAAGCACCGAGAATACTAAGTTTTGTTTTGTCCGCTGAGAAAAAAGTCATGCGATCACTCCCCGGCATTAGCGTACAAGCACGAGGCTAAATACTAAGCAAAATGATGACTTAGTTTTTTCGCCAATTAATTAGATATCAGTATTATTAGAAATGTTAGAAACTCAGAATTCTCAGTGCCTTAATTCATTCGTTTGTTTGAGCGGAAATTCGTCATCTGTTGTTATTCACGCAGAACCGAATGAATCACCATCCATTTTGTATTGGGGTGAGAAACTCAATGATGAGGTTTCTGTGGCCGCTATTGCTAGATTAAGAAAGCGGCATCTGGGTGGCGGTGTAGCGGATGTCGATATCCCAATTACGCTGTTTTGCGAATCGGGTATAGGATTTATGGGCAGCCCAGGCTTTGCAGCACACAGAGATGGCCAATCTTGGTCTCCCGTATTTTTGGTCGTCAGTAAAACTGTTGAACTAAATCACGCCTTAATTGTCTGCCGTGATATCAATTTAGGAATTTCGGTTGAATTTAAAATTACTCTTGATAAAGAAACGGATATAGCGACTATTGAGTCGAGCTTCAAAAACGATGACGACACTGCGCTCGTTATCAATTGTGCATCGACTTGCTCAATACCTATAGAAAGTGATTTGAATGAAATCATTCACTTTACCGGTCGCTGGGCTAACGAGTTTCAAACCAATAGGCATAAATTAGAACAATCGAAGTTTGTTATTGAAAATCGTCGCGGTCGTACGTCACACGATAAATTTCCGGGGATTATTTTATGTACGTCCACTACTACAGAATCGTCCGGTCATTGTCTCGGTGCACATCTTGGTTGGAGTGGCAACCACCGAACGAGTGTTGATGCATGTATCGATAATCGTAGAGTGTTGCAAATGGGTGAGCTTTTGCTACCAGGAGAAATTCGACTGCAAAATAATGAGGTTTACACCACGCCAAAACAATACTTAGGATTTTCAGCGAATGGCCTAGGCCAGCTTTCAAAATCCTTTCATACCTTCTATAACAAGCAACTGTGCAATGAGTCTATACGTAACTCCGTTCGACCGGTTCATTACAACACCTGGGAAGCAATTTATTTTCAACACTGTCCACAAAAATTAATCGCCTTAGCAAACAAGGCCGCTGAAATAGGGGTTGAACGTTTTGTTATGGACGACGGTTGGTTTTTGGGCCGACAAGATGATTCTTCCGGTTTGGGAGATTGGCTGGTCGACCCTGATACCTATCCCAATGGTTTAAGGCCCATCATCGATCACTGCAAATCATTAGACATGGAGTTTGGACTGTGGGTAGAACCTGAAATGGTTAATGTTGATAGCCAGCTTTATAAAGATCATCCTGACTGGATACTGGGAGGTGACCCTGAACGTCAGGTACCGTTTCGCAATCAATTTGTTTTAGATTTGAGCAATTCTGAGGTATTTGAGAACCTTTATATGCAACTAGATCGCTTGCTGACCGAACATGATATTGCTTATCTAAAATGGGATATGAATCGAGATATTAATCACGCGGAGAAAATAGACGGCAGAGCCGCCACCCACCGCCAAACTCTCGCTTTTTATGCGTTACTAAAACGATTGCGAAACAAACACCCATTAGTCGAAATTGAAAGCTGCTCATCGGGCGGCGCCAGAATAGACTATGGAGTTCTTCAGTATACGGATCGAGTGTGGACCTCTGATAGCAATGACGCCATAGATCGGCAGAAGATTCAAAGAGGGGCCTCCTATTTTTTCCCATTGAGCATTCTTGGCTCTCATGTAGGTCCAGCCAAGTGCAAAATTACGCATAGAGTGGTACCGATGAGTTTGCGGTGTACTTCAGCGATATTTGGCAGTATGGGTGTAGAGGCTAACTTGATGAATATGAGTCAAGAAGATCAAGAAGAATTATCTGACGCCATTGAGCTTTATAAAAAGCATCGGCATGTAATTCATAATGGCGAAATGATGCGCTTTGATGAGACGGCGAATCAAAATGTCATTGGCATTGTATCTGACGATCGCCGGACTGGTTTATTTTCCTGCGTTCAGATGGCTTCTGACTCGCATGAACTTCCTCGCGTTCTGCGTCCGAAAGGCTTGGCGGCAAACAAACAATACAGAATTAAAATTGTTTGGCCAACGATTGAACGATTTCCCTTAGATACTCATCATAAAGCCGTTGGTGCAACCGGTGACGAGTATTTTTCTGGTGATTTGCTTATGAAAATTGGTATTCAATTGCCATTACTCTATCCGCAAATGAGCCTCGTTTATGAGCTCTCGGCGGATTCAACAGCTAACGCTGCAACTTAAAAGAATTGGGGTAACCGTATGAACGTCATGCAAGTCTCTATTTTTATCGGAATCACTGCGTTAATCGGTTTGTTAACGTACCTAAAGTGTCGCAAAGCTGTCGCAGGCGATGCGAGCTCAGGCCACGATTATTTTCTCGCTAACGGAAATTTATCTTGGTACTTCGTCGCCGGTTCAATTACGTTGACAAACCTCTCTACCGATCAATTAGTGGGCATGAATGGCAATCAGATGTTATTACTCGCTTGGTGGGAACTTTCTGCCGTGGTTGGTCTATTTATTTTAGCCTTTGTATTTTTGCCAATTTATTACCGAAATAATTGCACCACCACGACTGAATTACTGCAAAAGAAATACGGTGACAAACACATAAGAGCGCTTATCTCGTTACTGTTTCTTTTAGGAAATGTATTTATTTTCTTGCCAGCCGTTTTATACAGCGGCTCATTATTTTTTAAAGGCGTACTAAACGTTGATTTTTCTATTTTGATGATTGCGGGTGTTTTTGCAATTATCGGCGCGACTTACGCAATATTAGGTGGATTACGAGCCGTGGCTGTTTCTGACACCTATAGTGGTGTACTTATTTTGTCACTTGCTTTGTTAGTCACCTATTTAAGTTTGAAAACCATTAACTTTGACTTAAGTGGAATCCCAGCAGAGAGGCTCACGCTAATCGGCAGCGATGATTCTCCGATTCCATGGCATACATTATTGACTGGAATGATTTTTATTCAGATGTTTTATTGGAGCACCAATCAGACCATTACCCAACGAGCGATGGCATCTCCGACAATAAAAGAAGCGCAAAAGGGTGTGATCGCGGCGGCCGGAATACGTTTTATGATCGTGCCGATTATCGTGACGGTTCCAGGTATCGTGGCTTTCAAACTGTATGGCGATATTAATGATGCTGCATTTGGTCGCATTGTGGCGGATGTTTTACCCGCGTCGCTATCGGGCGCGTTTGCCGCAGCCATTGCCGCGGCGGTGCTTACAACCTTTAATAGCATTTTGAATGCATCTGCTGCACTGTATGTTTGCGATATCCACGAATCTTATTTTTCTAAGGTCAAAAATGTACCCGTCTTAAGCGGCATCGTTTCGATCATCTTAACCCTATTAGCTATCTCTCTAGTACCTGTTTTTGCCACTCAGGAGAGTTTAATCAATACCGTTCAAAGGCTCTATGGATTGTTGTCAATGCCAATATTATCGTCTTTTATCGTTTGCTTGGTGTTTAAAAATGTTGACGCGCGTGCTGCGATAGTCGGCGTTATATCGGGTGTTGCGTTATACGCTTTTCTCAGCTTTGTATGGGTGCCTGTGCACTATATCCACGCTATGTTCATAACATTGATTTTTTGTGTGGCGACATCACTATTGGTAAACCAAGTAATATTTGGCAAACGCGCTAAGTTTGCTTTTACAGAAGACGCTTCGTAATTTATTAGTAAACCAATGAGGGTCGAAGACTTATTTTTTAAAACGTATCATGTTCCGCCAACTGCAAGCGAACAAGCGTTTGGTCGCGTTAATTTAATTGGAGAACACATAGATTATAACGGAGGCACTGTTTTACCGACCGTTATCAACCGACAAGTTGAAATCTCTATTTCTCTAAATGAGGAACGTAGCGACCAAATCCTATCAAATATCTTCAATGATTCTGTTAGTCGTGCTATCGACCAAGTAAAGATGAATCATTGGTCAGATTACGTCGTAGGTGCGCTCAATCAATGCCGACAACTCAATTATCTCAGCGGCGGCGTGAAAGTGGCGATACAAAGCAATATACCTCACGGTGGTGGCGTATCGTCTTCTACCGCGGTGATTATTGCAACGATTCGAGCCGTATTGAAAATGCAAAATATACAGTTTGACCCCATTAGCGTGGCACAATGGGCACAGCAGGTGGAACAGAATTATATAGGTATGCCATGTGGCATTATGGACCAAATGGCTATTTCCATAGGAGTTCAAAATCGGGCCTTAGCTCTAGACACTGTATCTCTCGATTATTCGTTAGTAGATTTATCCACTGACTTTCATTTTGCTGTTTTAAATTCGGGAATAACGAGGCAGTTGAACGACGGTCGTTATAAAGTTCGACGTGACGAGTGTGATGCCGCGAGCAAGCAGCTGGGCGTTGAATATCTGTGTTTAATGGATGACGCGAATTATCAAATGCTTGGTCAACTACCGCTGACACTGCAAAAACGCGCCCGCCATGCCTACCATGAGCAACGACGAGTATTGCAGTTTGTCGATGCATTGAAGGATGACAACATTGAAAAAGTTGGGCAGCTTATGGATGAAAGCCATGTCTCTATGAAAGATGAATTTGAGGTTTCGACTATTGAAATCGATGCAATGGTGGCGAGCGCTAAAGAGCATGGAGCGATTGGTGCGCGTTTAACCGGCGGCGGTTTTGGCGGTTGTATCGTTGCTTGTGTTGCGAAATCTGATATTAAAAAATGGGCTGCAAACATGAAACAAAGCCACCCGAACTCAGAATTAATTTGTTAGGCGAGAGTGTGACTATGCAAAACTCCGAGCACGCCCATCGTCGCCTAAATCTGCTGTCAGGAGAATGGGTTTTGGTCTCAGAACATCGTTCAAAGCGACCTTGGCAAGGCCAAGTCGAAGAGCTTGAAACTGAGAAAAAGATACCCTACGACGAAAACTGTTACTTGTGCCCGGGCAATGAGCGAGTCAGTGGCCAGCTGAACCCCGACTACCAGGCAGTCTATTCCTTTGAGAATGATCACCCAGCTATGACAGCCATTGAAGATTCTTTTGATCACAGTATCGGCGGTTTGCTAAAGGCAAAGTCCGAACACGGTTGTTGCAAGGTGATCTGTTTCTCACCGCGCCATGATCTCAGTTTAGCTGAGTTAGACGTGCGTGATGTTGAGAAAGTGGTACTTCATTGGCAAAACGAAAGCCGTGACTTCGCCATGGACAAAGCAATCAACCATATACAAATATTTGAAAACAAAGGCGCGGTTATGGGCTGCAGTAATCCTCATCCTCACGGTCAAATATGGGCACAAGAATCTATACCGACGGAGTCACGCCTAGAAATAGAGCAGATGAAAAAATATGCTAAAGAGAACAACGGTCGACCGCTATTAATTGACTATGTTGAATTGGAACTAAAAGAGCAACAACGTGTTGTTTGTGAAAATGATGATTTTGTCGTTGTCGTTCCTTTTTGGGCTAGTTGGCCATTTGAAACTTTAGTGTTACCCAAACAGCAATGTTCATCGTTAACAGAATTATCGTCGGTTCAATGTCATAACTTCGCTGCCATAATCAAGCAAATAACTATTAAATACGACAATCTGTTTAAGACGTCTTTCCCTTATTCGTCAGGAATTCACCAAGCACCTTGCAATGGTGAGGAATATTCAGAATTTACTCTGCATATGCATTTTTACCCTCCGTTGCTACGTTCAGCGACGATCAAAAAGTTTATGGTGGGCTACGAAATGTTGGCAGAAGCGCAGCGAGACATCACTGCCGAGCAAAGCGCCGCAATGCTGCAGCGGTGCGCCGACGTACATTACTAAGTTGCGCCGACGTACATTATCTAGCAAGTTGATTTATCGCTTGTTAAATAAAAACCAAGCTTATTTGCGGGAATGCGATTAATAGGATCAACACCATTAGCATCAAAACAGCGAATGGAAAGGCACCAGCAAAAATATCGTAGAGAGAGATAGAATCATCATCTAAGGTGGTTTTAATGACATAGCAAGAAATGCCCAATGGTGGAGTTAACAAGCCGATCTCCGCACCAAAGATGGTGATAATTCCAAACCAGATCAAACTAATGTCATAGGGTGCCATGACAGGTAGAAATAGCGGCACCATAACTAAGATTATCGAGGTGCTATCTAAAATGGTACCCATCACAAATAAGAAGCAACACATAAATTGTCAGTATTCCAACAAAACTCAAATCAGTAATGGCAATCCAAATTCCTAGCTCATTGGGTAGCCCAGAGATAGCCAGCATACGGCAGGTTATAAATAGGCAATTTATCTGCATGATAAGCAGTGGTAATAATACCGATATCATCCAAATCATGTTGCGGTGAATCTAACACACCTTTGGTTTTCGCAATGGTGCAACCAAAGGCAGGATTCCAATCAATCACATAGTTCTCTTGTTTAGCCAAACGCCGATCAACTTCGGGAATGAAGTATTCGATAAAAACTTTAACCCACAAAGCCGATGACCAATAAGAATCTACGGCAATCATGCGGATTGTTTCTTTGGCAAGCGATGGCCCGCTAAAAATCAAGCTTGCACACAAAGCGCCGAACATCATCGCTCGACACATCCCCCTGTAAATTTGGGAGCGATAGCTTATAGAATTAGTAATAGTCATTTGATCGACTAGAGTGGATGAGTATTACTTATCGGCGATTCGGACGTCTCTGTTTCCCACGGATAGACTTACAAATTATCGATAATAAAAAGTAATTAAGCAATATTAACGAAAATATCTATACAATCCCAGCAATATATTTTATCGTGTCATTTATCGTAAAAACCAGTATATAGCTAAATATTTTGAATCAAGGCGCGATAGAATAGAATAATCGATTATTTATGGAATAAACTCAGATTTTCTGGTCAAACGATTTAAACGGTTCTTAATACAATATGAATCAAGCAAAATATAAACCTTCTGCGGAGAACACGGGTGTCAAGCTAAGCAATGAAACCCTAGCTTCTTCAGTGTATTCAGCTCTTAAGGGCGATATTATTACGGGCAAACTCAAACCAGGGCATAAATTACGGTTGCAGGTATTAAAAGAGGACTATGACGTTGGTAATAGTCCCTTGCGCGAAGCATTGAATCGATTATCGGCAAATGGCATGGTAATGCGAGAGGAGAACAAAGGCTTCAAAGTTTCTTCTGCAAGTGCTGAAGAACTCCGAGAATTAGTTCGCACCCGCTGTTGGCTAGAAGAGATTGCCTTACGGGAATCGATAAAGAATGGTAATGATGAATACGATGAACGTATTGTGCTGGCCGTGCATCGTTTATCTCGACTAACCGGTAGCGAAACAGACAACTACACTACGCCGGAACATCAAAGCTTACATAAAGACTTCCACCAAGCGATATTATCAGAATGCAATTCGGGAATTTTACGGAAGTTCTGTTCTCAGTTACAAGATCAATCCTTTCGATATCGCAACCTCTCGGAAGTTTTGCAATACCGAGTTGGGCACGAAGAAGAGGAGCATCAAAAAATAAGAGATGCGATCCTCGATCGAAACGCGGATGAAGCCGTCGAGATGCTGTGTTCGCACTATCAAGTTACAGCAGACATTCTCATAAACGGCGGCAATTTAAGCTGAGCGCTGTCACTTCTTTATGTTCTTTATGCAGCTGCCTGAGCAAGACCATTCGTAACAATATTAGTAACAACAGTCTTAATTTAGTACAGCCGTAGTTTAGTAACGCCTTTTAGTTTAGAAAGGCCTTTTTTAACTTCTTAATGTCAGGCTATTAACGCGCCAGTCGGTGAAGCCGGTTCATGAGTTGATATTTGTTGGCGATAAATATAGACCCTTCAAGCGATAAATGGCCACTATCTCTATAGAAGGCGATGCCATTCACTTCAGTTACACAATAATCTTCATTGCAAAGTTCATCTTCTAAAGAAAATACATTTACATCTGCTTTTTCACTCACTTGTTGAAGAAATGCATTGAGTTCAACGTTGCGTTGTTCGAAAAGTGAGCGCGGTATTTGACACCGAGGCTGACCCCCAAACGAAATTTTTCCAGTATTTCTGCGCTCAATACACAAACCAATATTAAAGCCGACGGCTGGCGGCGGCGCCATTACCACCACTTTTTTTCCCTGACCTCGTATTTTCATGATAGTTGCCTGCAGCTGCTCTACTAATAACACCATCTTCTTGGCTTTTACATCGTTGCTTGTACCATCAATAGTCATTAATGGTGAATTAATTAAGTACGGCCATTGTGCAGCTAAAATAACCACTTGGACTGATGGCATTGTGGTTAGTTGATGCAAAACCGTCTGATTAAACGCGATGCAATTTTGCGCCCATGCTTGTCCATAGCGCGGTGGGGCAAAAAGAGCGACACCCGTAATTGGGGCGCACGAAGAATAGGTTGCTTGGATGATCTCAGAATCACCATTAGCGATTATGCCTGGCACCCAGTGCATCGCAAATGAGTCGCCCCACACCAGCACTTTAGGTTCATCTGAATTACGACACTCCGATAATGAAGCGAAATCCAATCGCTTACATTCATGGGACAAGCCCCAATTTCTATTCAGACGATGTGATTGCTCTGATGTGGTGTTGCCATACCAAAAAACCAAACATGCAAACACGGCAAGAGCCGCGGTGCCCGCCAGCATCGTAAGCACCCCTCTTCTCATATTCACTTCATCCTTGTGCAACCTAAAACGTTGTTCAACTAACACATAGAGAAAATAGGCGAGCACAAAGGAAAGTAAAACCGCACTTAAACGGACGGGCCACCATAAACCACCACCGCCGACATTCGCATTGTGCAAAAACGAAAAAATCGGCCAATGCACTAGATACAGTGAATAAGAAATGGTGCCAATAAAGGCTAGCGTTTTAATTAAAATATTATTTTCTAAAACGGTATAGCGAGCGTCGATAACAAACACTGTTGCAAGACAAACCAAGAGCATATTAAACGCAGGGTGAAAGTCGATTGGTAGCCCAAACGCGGGTACCAATATCAATATCACCAAACCGATCCAACCAAAGTAAGCTGAATACTTGAATGCAGTTTGCCGCTTTAAAACGCTCAGCGCGAGTAAAGACCCAATGCCTAGCTCCCATGCTCGGCTTGGAAACAAGTAAAAAGCACCGGTGGGCTGTGGGGGCGCATAATGGGCATATAGACTTAAGCTCAGTAATGTTATTACTGCCGCGCCTATTATCCAAAAACGGCGGCTTAGGCTTACTAAGAACAACGGCAACAATAAATAATACTGCTCTTCTATGGCCAGAGACCAAGTATGGAGTAAGGGTTTTAACTCTGCCGCTTGCTCGAAATATCCCGTTTGTAGCCACAAAACGATGTTTCCCGTAAATGACAATGCGCCGAGTGTTTGTTGTGCAAAGTCGACCATCTCTAAACTGCTTAACAGCCAAGGAGAGAGCGCCAAACAAATTGCAAAAACACAATAAGCCGCAGGGAGTAAACGTCGCGCACGGCGGTAATAAAACGCTTTAAATGAAAAATCGCCAGCGACTATATGATTGGCTATTTGCGAGGTGATTAGAAACCCAGATATCACAAAAAAGATATCAACGCCTAAATAACCTGCTTTTATTGGTAATAATCTGGCGTGATATACAACCACCAATAGAACCGCTAAACCTCGTAGAGCCTGAATATCTATTCGGTAGTTTTTTTGGACTCCCAGCAATTGGCTCTTCCAACAGTTAACTAGGGAAAGAGAACTGCGACGTTTCACGTACACCGCCTGACGGCCACCGCTGGGTAATAGTTTTGCGGCGCGTGTAAAAACGAACACTGTCTGGCCCATAGGCAGCTAGATCACCAAACAATGAGCGCTTCCAACCACCAAAGCTTTGACTGGCTACAGGCACCGGCAGCGCAACATTGACGCCTACCATTCCGATTTTTACGTTATCAGTGAAATAACGAGCCGCCTCACCATCTCGAGTAAAAATACAAGTGCCGTTACCAAACTCGTGATCATCAATAAGTTGCATTGCATGTTCTTGGGTTTCCGCGCGCACGACACAAAGAACAGGGCCGAAAATCTCCTCCTGACAAATACGCATCTCAGGGGTGACATTATCAAATAAACAGCCGCCCAAAAAATAACCCTGTTCACAACCTGAGACTACTAGACCACGACCATCAACTACTAAGTCGGCGCCCTCTTCTACTCCCAGATCGATATAGCCTTTAACTTTCTCAAAATGCTCCTTAGTAATGAGCGGGCCCATATCATTAGCGGTATCTGTGCCAAGGCCTACTTTAAGTTGTCCAATGCTTGTTTTCAGCTTACTCACAAGCAACTCAGCGGTTTCATTACCGACACAAACAACCACGGAGATTGCCATACAGCGTTCACCACAAGAGCCATAGGCCGCGCCCATAATCGCGCTTACGGCATTATCAATATCGGCGTCCGGCATAATGACGGCATGATTTTTAGCACCACCCAAGGCCTGCACGCGCTTACCATTAGCCGTGCCAGTTTGATAAATGTATTCAGCAATGGGTGTAGAGCCTACAAAGCTGATCGCGGCGACCCGCTGATCTGTTAGCAAGGTATCTACCGCCTCTTTATCACCATTCACCACATTGAACACTCCGTCAGGTAAACCGGCTTCCGTGAAGAGCTTGGCTAATATTAATGCGACTGATGGATCTTTCTCAGACGGCTTTAAAACAAACGTATTACCGCAAACAATAGCCATTGGAAACATCCACATTGGCACCATTGCTGGAAAGTTAAACGGTGTAATTCCGGCCACTACACCTAAGGGATGAAACTCCGACCAACTATCAATATCGACGCTAGCATTTTTTGAATGTTCGCCTTTTAAAAGTTCAGAAGCACCACAAGCATACTCAACAACTTCAATGCCACGCAATAACTCACCCTTGGCATCATCCAACACTTTGCCGTGTTCTTCGGTGACTAAAGCGACAATTTCATCGGCATGTTTTGTGAGTAATTCTCGGTAGGTAAACATAATTTTAACGCGTTGAGCAGGTGAGGTATTACGCCACTGTGGAAACGCAGCCTCGGC
>CAZJWW010000027.1:0-24532 GCA_964549895.1 uncultured Gammaproteobacteria bacterium | reverse complement strand
GTTTCCACAGACGGACTGACCAAAATATCACCGGGGAGAATCTGGCGATTACTATTAGTGACAAGGGCATAACTTACTTTTTCGAAGGTGCGAAAAACCAATGCCAAACCCACGCTCTCTTCTGGTATTTCAAAAACTTTATTAGTAATTGGATCTTTGCGCTTTTGTCGCTGACTCAAAACTCGAAAAACATCACCGTTTTGTACTCCTTCACGGGTACCTAAATTGAGTGCTACTACGGACAGTGCGCCTAGCTCTGCCGATTGATTCGGCGTTTCTAAAATTACGCCACGTAAATCTTCGTTGTCCGGTGCCTTGGGATAATAAAACAAAGGGGCTTGTTTACTCGAAATTGGTCGTAAACGATCCTTGATCGTGACGTCTTGATAGCTTTTAGCAATAATTAGTTTTGCTGGGTCGCCAGGATTAATCATATTAGCATCACCCACATGTACCGCTTCCCAACCCAATAGCTCATTACTAATGGGGTCTACAAAGCGACGACCAGGGCGAAACAAACTAAATGATTCAGCCTCTTCGTTTTGAATATTACGCGCATAAAACTTATCGTATTTACCCATCAACAACCGTGAATCAAAACCATCGGCGATATAGGCGGCTGAGCCGAGCTCATTTGAATCGGTTACTAACGGCGCAGAAATGTATGCTTCAATTGAGCCTGGATCAATCAGCGGGATCGCATCTCGAAAATTAACCACTCTGGCTTTGGGTGATAGCTTGACCGTTTCGCGACTCGCCGTTTCGGGACGCAATGACCGTAATACCGGCCGACCATCCACAAAGGTCAACACCAAAACGTCTCCTGGATAAATTAAATCCGGATTCTCTACCTGCGGGTTGCCCTGCCATACTTCTGGCCAACGCCAAGGATCGCGTAAAAATTTACCAGAGATATCCCATAAGGTATCGCCTTCAACAACGGTATAGCGATCTGGAAAATCACTGTTAAGCAGTGACTGGGCGGTGCTGGATACCGCCACCACGCAAAAAATAAATGCCGTGATTAGTGACAACATCTTTGAGTAGGATTTTGCAGACACTCGTGTATATTTAGTGCGGCTGTATGGTCCACTCAATGAACTGCTAATAGAATTAACAATCGAGCTAATATTTGGACTAAAGTTAGCAAAAATTTTGGCTTTTCTCATAATAAATTGGCCCACTGGGGCTTTATCAATAACGCTGTAGTTTGAGCTTTACATATGCCACGGCTAGGTTTCAAATAGTGCTTTAGCCGCGTTTTACATGTTGCGAAGCGTAAGTTTCACATATCAAGCTCAATTTACCAAATAAATACAGCTTATTTAGTATGTTACATAAACAATGTAGAATACAGTTTACGTTATTTTTACCCTAAACTGTAATCAAAATTAGAGAATAGTGACCACAAATGGCCATTTTAGAAATATTAGTCTACCCCGACCCAAGGCTGAGAACCGTCGCCAAACCCGTTAAAACTGTCGATGATGATATCCGCCAGCTGGTTTCTGATATGAAGGAGACTATGTACGCAGCAAATGGTATTGGCTTGGCTGCTACTCAGGTTGATGTACATTTGCAAGTGATCGTGATGGACCTATCCGAAGAACGGAATGAGCCTAGGGTATTGATCAATCCAACCATTATCGAACAAGACGGCGAACAGCTATACGATGAAGGTTGTTTATCCGTTCCTGAATTCTATGCGCCGACCCAACGGGCGGAAAGTATTAAAATTACTGCTTTGGACGAACAAGGCGAAATCTATGAATTAGAAGCAGAAGGATTACTCGCGGTTTGTATTCAGCATGAAATGGATCATTTAGTTGGCAAAGTATTCGTAGATTATTTATCACGGCTTAAGCAAGATCGACTGCGCAAAAAAATGATTAAACAAAGCCGCGCTGGCAATTAGAACTAAGACCGAAAGCTTTGATGATTGGTGAACTTAGTGTTTAGTGAATAACGATGAAGGTATTATTTGCCGGCACTCCGGATTTCGCCGTGAATCCACTTATGGCCTTAATTGCAGCAGAACATGAAATCGTCGGCGTTTTTACCCAGCCCGATCGAAAGGCGGGCCGCGGTAAAAAGCTGACTCCCCCGCCAGTCAAATTGGCCGCAATGGAATTCGATTTGCCAATTTTTCAACCCGAAAACCTACGCGATCAGGCTGCAATAATTGAAGAACTGAAATGCGACGTCATGGTGGTAGTGGCCTATGGCGTGCTATTGCCTCAAGTGATATTAGACATACCGCCTTTAGGTTGTTTAAATATTCACGCTTCATTACTGCCACGCTGGCGTGGAGCTGCTCCGATACAACGCGCCATTGAGGCCGGTGACGCGCAAACAGGAGTCAGTATTATGCGCATGGAGGCGGGCCTAGATACCGGCCCTGTATACAAGGTGCTTAGCACTAACATAGACGCTACCGACACCTCGCAAAGCTTACACAATAAACTCGCAGCGCTGGGCTCCAAGGCGATCTGTGATACTTTAAATCAGCTTGACCAGAATCCTTCATTAGTAGCCAAGAGCCAAGACCAAGAATACGCGAGCTACGCAAAAAAAATTAGCAAAACCGAAGCCAATATAGATTGGGCCTGCGATACACGGGCAATCGATCAAAAAATTAGAGCTTTTAATCCTTGGCCCATTTGCCAGACTTACCATAAACGAAATCGCATTCGAATTTGGCGAGCAAGCGTGGTGAAAAATGATTCCAGCCAATCCGAAAATAGAACCGGGAAATGTAAAAATGGCGAAATTATCCGCTCAGACATTGATGGCGTAGACGTTAAAACTGGCGATGGCATCCTGAGACTTGAAATATGTCAACGCGATGGCAGCAAACCTATGCCAATTCGGGAATTTTGTAATGGCTACCCACTTGAGGTGGGCGATCAATTGCAGTTCCAAGCAACACCAGACTAGTGGCAAAACAATTAAATACTCGCGCGGCAGCGGCGAAACTGGCTTGGCAAATTATCGATCAAGGCCAGTCTCTAGATGCTGCCTTGGCACACTATTTTGAGACCTGGGAGGAAAGCAATCTGTCGCAAAAATCTTCGCCTCAGAACCCTTTAATTAAAGACCGGGGCTTTATCCAAGAATTGGTGTATGGAGTGTGTCGCTGGTATGGCGAGTTAGACGCCATAAGCAAGGAATTACTACGTTCGCCTATTCGTAACAAAGATAGAGTCGTGCATTTCGTGCTGTTGGTTGGACTGTATCAAATACGGCACCTAAATACCGCTGAACACGCTGCCGTCGCGGAAACCGTCTCCGCCTGTAAGCAACTTAGCAAGCCCTGGGCAAAGAACTTGATCAATGGTTGTTTACGTAGCTATCTTCGCGCACCTATCGCACCACTCGCAAATGCCAATGAAATAACTCATCCAGAATGGATGGCGGGCGCGATACATGCAGCATGGCCCGACTATGCGCAAGATATTTTCACAGCCAACAATGAGCGCCCGCCTATGTGTTTGCGGGTCAATAGTCGACAATTTAACCGTGACGAATACTTACAAGAACTCACTAAAGCAGAAATCGACGCACAAGCTGATCCTTTTGCTAGGGACGGCATTATCTTGACTAAAGCCTGCGCGGTAAATCATCTGCCACAATTTTTTAGTGGTGCCTGTTCGGTGCAAGACACCGCTGCGCAGCTAGCGGCCGATATGTTAGCGCCTGAAGTAGGGATGAAAGTTTTGGATGCTTGCGCAGCGCCAGGCGGTAAAACGGCACACTTGTTAGAGCGCGCTGAGAATCAACTCGACTTGCAGGCCTTAGATATCTCTGAACAGCGTGTATTGCAACTGAACTCAACGTTGGATCGTCTGGCACTAAGTGCCACTTTAATAACCGCCGATGCCAGTGATACGCCAAACTGGCAGGTACCCGAATCGGGTTATGATCGAATTTTAATTGATGCCCCCTGCTCCGGCCTTGGAGTGATTCGAAGGCATCCAGACATCAAGCACCATCGCCGCGCATTGGATATCGACAAACTAATTGTCGTTCAAGAACGGCTGTTGAATAACTTATGGCCGACCCTCAAGCTCGGTGGACGATTATTGTATATGACCTGTTCAATATTACCGTCCGAAAACGAGCTGCAAATGAAGCGGTTTGTGAGTCAACAAAACGATGCTATGCTCGTTGCAATAGAACATCCTAATGCATTGACTTTGGAGTTAGGTAAGCAAACCTTGGCTGGGGTGCATGATATGGATGGTTTTTACTATTGTTTGTTAGAGAAGGTGAGTATTTAAAAAGTTTAATCGCTAAGTTGGAATTAACAGCCAAATTGACAATCCAACCTAAGGATCCAACCTAATAACCTAATCTACCAATCTAGTCTAACAATCTAGTCTAACAATCTAGTCTAACAATCTAGTCTAACAACGTTCGACTTCTCGGCACAGAAATCCACAGCTTTCTAACTCACAACTTTCTAATCCACGACATAGAAAATATTCTGGTAACTCAGTAGAATCGAGTCACCACCAATCCCAAACGAGCACCACGTGAGACTACCCAATACAAGCCACCTAAAAATGCTTTTTTGTTTGCTGGCATTTTTTATGGTCGGTCAGGTTCACGGTGCTTCTGACAATAATGGCATTATCCAAACTGAACAAGGCTTTACTATTACCTTGTCAGAGGAATCACAACAAGCTATCGATAACGGAGTACCGCTGACATTTATTTGTGAAATCGCAATGCAGAGAAAGTTTGTATTTTTTACCTGGAGCAAAACTCTCCATACCCATCGATTTATGGTCAGCCGGCATGCGTTATCAAATCGCTACTTAGTACGCCTAAATAAAGCTCAAAAGCCTAAGATATTTGCCTCCATCGCTCAGACTATGGCTTACATTAGTCGCACCTCAGTGGAATTATTTAATACCCACACGGCGCAACAGAGCAAATATAAAATGCGTCTATCACTGAGTAAATATGAATTACCTGGGCCAATGCGTCTAAACGCATTCATTTCTTCTAATTGGAATTTAGACACAGGGTGGATAGCGTGGGCATCCGCGGCTTAGTTAAAAACATTACAGGCCCGCTGCCAGTCATTTCCATTTGCACGGTAATGTTGTTTTCGCTGTGCTTTTTAATCGTTAAATCGCTAAGTGATGACAGCACTGGTCGCCTGCAATTTTGGATTACATTACTGGGCAGCATCGGTATCGCCTTATTGATCTTTTTCTTAGCCACCAATTGTTATTCTCTGTATCGTCAATATACGAGAAATGAAATCGGCTCAAAACTGACCGCAAAACTGGTGGTCATTTTTCTATTTTTAACGGTCATTCCGTTTTCACTTATCTATTTTTTCTCCATCCAGTTTCTCAATAAAGGGGTTGATGGCTGGTTTGATGTGCGGATTGAACAAACGGTTAAAGATTCACTACTATTGAGTAAAACGGCGCTCGAAGGTATTAAAGAAGAACTCACCGCAGATGTACAAAAACATGCCAGCCAATTAACTCAAAATCTAGCAGGCAATGAAATACTGCCGTTGCTAGATGATATTCGACAGTCTGAAAACTACTCCGAACTTTCCTTGTACGCAGATGACGGACGCATATTGGCATTTTCTAGCATCGACTCTGCCAATATGTTGCCTGATACGCCGCGAGAAGAAGTCTTTGATGAGCTGCGCTTAAATCAAACCTATACTCTATTAGAGCCGATCTCAAATAATATTCAGCAATTTAGAGTTGTGGTGCCGATCCGTACTCGCGACTATGGCAGGCAGTTTTACGGTTTGCAGGCGATTAAGGTTCTACCCCTGCGCTATGCGACGCTGGCGAATAGCGTGGAACAAGCGAATAGCCAATACGCACAAATGGTCTTTGCGCGTGGGCCGCTTAAATTTAGCTTGATTGTCACACTCAGCTTAATCTCGTTGGCGAGCTTGCTATTTTCAATTCTAACGGCGGTTTACCTGTCTCGCAGACTGGTAGCACCGATCTCGAATTTAGCGGCCGGCACCAGTAAAATTGCCGATGGAGATTACGGAACACTGCTGCCTATTTCTAGCGCTGATGAACTGGGCATTTTAACCGACTCCTTCAATAATATGAGTCAAAAAATTGATGAAGCTCAAAAAGCAGCTTTTTCCAGTCAGCGTGAAACTGAACAGCAAAAGGGTTATCTGGAAGCGGTATTAACCAATCTGTCGTCCGGCGTGTTCTCCTTTGATAAGGATGCCTGTCTGCAAATATGCAATAGCGCCGGATGTGAGATATTGAGCTTCGACTTCAACAACAGCATTGGCAAACCAGCATTGGAATTAGCGGAACAAAATGAAAAAGCCAAAGAATTCTTCAAACTAATAGATGCAGGTATAAAATCGGGCGATGCGAATTGGCAAGATGAAGTGACGCTGCTCGGCGAGCATGGCCGCCAAATGCTGATAATGCGTGGCACCGTATTGCACACCGCTAACGACAAAGATGAGAGTGCACAGCAAAGCAGTACCACTGAGGCATTTGAAAACTCAGTTGAAAGTTTCGTTGTGGTTTTTGACGATGTCACTAATCTTATCCAAGCCCAACGCGATGCAGCTTGGGGAGAAGTGGCTAGGCGCCTAGCACATGAGATCAAAAATCCGCTTACCCCAATTCAACTCTCTGCAGAGAGAATAAATCGCAAGTTTTCTGATCAGGTGGACGGAGAACTACGAGAAACACTTGAGCGTAGTACCCGCACGATAGTGCAGCAAGTGGAATCTATGAAAGAAATGGTGAACGCCTTTTCAACCTATGCTCAACCTGTGCGCGCAGCGCTGTCACCGCTAGACATCAATTCCTTGGTTCGCGATGTGATAGAGCTGCATTCATCAAGCTTACAAGACGTTGATATTAAACTGGAGCTAACCCCTGAACTGCCTATGCTCAAAGGCAATGCATCGGCATTGAGGCAAGTACTCAATAATTTGGTAATTAACGCTTATCACGCTCTCGAGGGAGTCAAAGACGCGCGCCTCACCCTTCGTTCTTACCAGGCGGCAGCGAAAACGGGTCAATACATTGATGTGGTAGTCGAGGACAGTGGTATCGGTATCCCCGAAGACATCCGCGAATCAGTGTTCGATCCTTACGTTAGCAGCAAAGCTAAGGGGTCGGGCTTAGGGCTCGCTATTGTCAAACGAATTGTTGAAGAGCACAGTGGCTCGGTATGGGCTCATGACAGTGACCTCGGCGGCACGGCCTTGCATTTACGGTTACCCATTAATGCCGATCAAACCTACCGTGGAAATCGTAATCAAAATGCTCGACATGCTAGTGCACACAACATTAGTATCCAGTAGCACCAAATTTCAATTGACGAACATATTCTGAAATCTTTAATCGCGCCGATAATGACGGACAATAAACCACATATATTAGTCGTTGATGACGAACCCGATATTCGCAATATTTTGCAAGATATATTGCAAGATGAAGGGTACTCAGTGAGTACCGCAGAAAACGCCGGTGAGGCGCGGATTAGATTTCGCGAAGATCAACCTAATCTAGTATTGTTGGATATTTGGATGCCCAAAGAAGACGGGATTTCAGTTCTTAAAGACTGGGTAGAAACGTCGCAGCTTGGTCACACTCCGGTAGTCATGATCTCTGGACACGGCACGGTGGAGAATGCTGTTGAAGCGGTAAAACTGGGCGCCTATGATTTTCTTGAAAAACCCCTATCGACCGGTAAGCTATTATTGAGCGTGCAACGTGGCCTCGATCTAGCGTCGTTACGGGAAGAAAATAAGAATCTAAAATCGCGCTTACAACACGATTCTCCGCTAATCTCTAATAGCGACTCCAGCCGTGAATTAATGCGCCATATACAATTATTAGGCCCGACTGATAGCTGGGTTTTTATTACTGGCGAATCCGGTACCGGCAAACATTTGGTCGCTAGTAAAATTCATGAAAACAGCCCACGCGCTGGCTCCGACTTTATTGAATTGAATCTGGCGGCCATACCGAGCGATATTGTGTCGCAACAACTGTTTGGCTCTGAGGCAGACGGCAAGATTGTCCGCGGTAGTTTTGAAAACGCGATGGGCGGCACATTGTTTATCAACGAAGTGTTAGGGCTAAATCTCGATGCACAAACCAAATTATTAAGTGCCTTACAGGAACGCCATTTTATGCGCATCGGTGGCACCGAATACATAGCGTTTGATGTAAGAGTAATAGTGACCACCAGTGGTAATCCACAACAGGCAATGGCCGACGGATTGTTTTTAGAAGACCTTTATTATCGACTGAATGTGATTCCGATTCACGTACCATCACTACGCCAACGACGCAAAGATTTACCTGAGTTGATCGAAATATTTATCGACGATATCGCGCAGCGCAACCAAATAGCAAAACCTTCACTAAGTGACGAAGCTATCAGCACTCTTAGTGAATATGACTGGCCTGGCAATGTACGACAATTACAGAATATTATTCAGCGCATGTTGATTCTAAACAGCGGCGAACAAATCGATAATGACGACGTAACGGCCGCGCTGGGTGGCGATATTACCTTAAAACCGCGCATAGCCTCTTTACCTGATTATTTTGACGCCGATATGCGATCGGCCAAAGAACAATTTGAGAAAGCATACTTAAACCATCATTTGGAACTCGTCGATGGCAACGTTAGTGCTCTAGCCAAAAAAATTGGCATGGAACGAACTCATTTGTACCGCAAATTAAAGAATCTTGATGTTAGTTCGCGCAGTTCAAAATAAAATTCAATAATGATCTATCAAAAATCTAACCATCGGCCATAAGTAAAAACACTAAAAGTTAAAAAATACTAAATAATGAATATTTTAATTCTAGGTGCCAGTCAAGTCGGGGTCTCGGTAGCCGAAGTGCTGGTTGGCGAAGAAAACGATGTCACGATCGTCGATATCAACCAGCAATTATTACAGCAATTACAAAACCGCATGGATATCAACACTGTGGCTGGGAATGCCGCTTACCCCTCTGTATTGCGAGCAGCCGGAGCAGAAGACGCATCTTTAGTACTCGCGGTCACCAACAATGATGAAGTTAATTTGGTGGCCTGTCAGATTGCCGAAACGTTTTTCGACACGCCGACCAAAATTGCTCGCATTCGATCAAAAGAATATCTCCAGCACCCTGAAATTTTTTCTAAAGAATTGTCCTCTAGAGAACTGGGGTTTCATGTGGATGTGGTGATCTCGCCAGAAGTCATTGTTAAAGATCATATTACCCGCTTAATCGAGTTTCCCGGTGCATTGCAAGTACTGGATTTCGCTGATGGCTTGGTGCAATTGGTCGGGGTTAAAGCCGTCGTTGGAGGGGCTCTACTCAATTGCCCATTGAGCGAGCTAAAACAGCACATGCCTGGAGTTGAAACGCGGGTGGCGGCAATTTACCGAAACCGTGAGATCATCACGCCAACATCAGAGACCATTATCAAAGAAAACGACGAAGTGTTTTTTGTCGCAGCCCGCGAACATATCCGTGCAGTTATGCGAGAAATGCGAGGTCAAAGCGATAAAACTAAACGCATCTTTATTGCTGGTGGTGGCAATATTGGTTTAAATTTGGCCAAAGAATTAGAAGACAAAGGGTATAGCGTAAAGCTGGTTGAGATGAACGCCGCACGTGCCGAGCAAATAGCCGACGAAGTGAATTCAACGGTAGTGCTAAATGGCGATGGCGCCGATGCACGATTGTTATTACAAGAAAATATTGAAGCCACCGATGTGTTTTGTGCAGTCACAGAAAAAGACGAAATCAACATACTGTCTGCAAGTTTAGCAAAACAGCTGGGGGCAAAGCGCGTAATGGCATTAGTGAACCGCCCTGCTTATCTTGATCACCTGGATCATCAAGATATTAATGTCATTATTTCACCCCGAACCGCCACTATTGGTAGCATTTTGGCGCATATTCGCCGTGGTGATGTAGTGGCTGTGCACTCATTGCGACGCGGGCGAGCCGAAGCCATCGAAGCTATCGCTCACGGCGATGAAGAGTCTTCAAAAGTAGTTGGTAAAGGCGTTCGAGATATTCCGTTTCCAAAAGGGACTGGCGTTGGTGCCATAGTTCGTAGTGGCGAAGTAATCATCCCCGACGCCCAAACTATTATTGAGCCTGAGGACCACGTGGTCGTTTTTATGGACGACAAAGCTTACATTACCGAAGTTGAACGCCTATTCCATGTTGCAGCGACCTTTATTTGATGTTTGCGCTATTTGAGCGACTGAGCGACTGATATGTACTCAAACACAGTTTTAAAAATTCTTGGTTTTCTCTTAGTAATCTTCAGCGTCACGCATTTAACCCCGCTGTTGGTGTCACTGATTTACTCAGATGATAATAGTCGCCCCTTTGTCATTTCATTCAGCGTAACGCTGATCACTGGATTATGTTTGTGGCTCCCCGCTCGTAAAGAGAAACGCGACCTCAGATATCGCGACGGTTTTTTAGTAGTCGTACTATTTTGGACGGTACTCGCTACATTTGGATCCTTACCCTTTATTTTGTCCACTGCAGATTCATTATCCATCACGGATGCCTTTTTTGAATCTATGTCAGGCTTGACCACCACTGGCGGCACCATCTTTACTAACCTTGACCAGCAGCCTCAATCGACTCTCTATTATCGGCAGCAACTACAGTGGCTCGGTGGTATGGGCATTGTAGTACTAGCGGTAGCAATTATGCCGATGCTGGGTATCGGCGGAATGCAATTGTATCGCGCCGAAACGCCGGGGCCCATGAAAGATAAAAAGCTCACGCCTAGAATTACAGAAAGTGCCAAGGCATTGTGGTACATCTATCTAGGCCTCACTGTATTGTGCATGATCGGCTATTTACTTGCAGGGATGCCGCTGTTCGACGCCATTTGTCATGCGTTTTCTACTGTAGCAATAGGCGGCTTCTCTACCCACGATCAAAGCCTTGGCTTTTTTAACAGTACCGCCGTCGAAGCCGTGGCCATGATATTTATGCTAATCGCATCCGCTAATTTTTCGCTGCATTTTCTAACCTGGAAAAACCGCTCTCTCAAACCTTATTTAAAAGACAGTGAATACCGTTTTTTCCTAATAACACTGGCCGTCATTGGCTTACTACTAGTGGTTTGGGTGGTGACTCAAAATGTCTATCCAAACCGCTACGATGCTGCTTGGCAAGGCGTATTCCATTTGATCTCTATAGTCACTACTACGGGCTATACGTCGAGTGGTTTTGCTTGGTGGCCTGGAGCTCTGCCAGTACTACTGGTTTTAATGAGCTTTATGGGAGGCTGTGCGGGCTCGACAGCGGGTGGCATGAAGGTAATGCGCATGCAATTGATGTACAAACAGGGGAAAAATGAAATTACCCGTTTAATCCATCCCAATGCGGTGTTATCCATCAAATTGGGTGATCAAGTCATAAGCGATAAAATTATTGCGACCGTAACGGCCTTTTTTTCAATGTATATTTTGTGTTACGCGGTAACCGGCTTTGCACTTTCGATGGTCGGCCTAGATTGGATCACAGCCTTCTCTGCAGCGGCAGCATGTTTGAATAATTTGGGCCCTGGACTCGGTGGAGTAACGGATAACTATGCAAACATCAATGATGCCGCAAAGTGGATTTTATCTTTTACCATGCTCTTAGGCCGGTTGGAACTATTCACTCTTTTAGTACTATTTACGGGGACTTTCTGGCGAGACTAGAACTCTCTTATTCTTACAAAACTCAATTTCTGACTTTAGTTTTATGACTATGATCAGTTTATTTATGACTATGAACAATCTAAGACAGTCAAATAAAAAAGGCCGCGAATGCGGCCTTTTTTATTTGACTGTCTTTTATTTGACTATCTTAGAAACTTACTTATAAACAGAAGTCTTTTTAAAATGTTTAGCCAACATGTAATACATTACCGCTCGATACTTATTTCTATTAGCTCGGCCATAAGTATCTATTGCTTTTTGAATGCCGTCGTCCAATTTGGGAGAATCTTTCAAGCCAAGCTTTTTAATCAAGAAGTTTTTCTTAACTCGATCTAATTCTTTTTTATCTCCAGCTGACACTGTGCAAGCATCTCTGTTATAGATCGAAGGGCCACATCCGATAGTCACCGCCGTTAGCAGCTTCATATCAGGTTTCATTTTACACTTCTTTTGTAGATCGTCAGCATACTTGGCAATCAATTCGTCACGCTTGCTCATTTAAAGTTCTCCTAAGGGTTTAGATCAGTTTTTTATGAAAGTTGTAGATCCGTTATTGGATCAGATAAGATCAACGGTTGTTAAAATATTAATATTCAGTGTGGCAAGACATTACCGCAACACAGACAAAAAATAAATGCTTAATTAAAAATTATTGCTGGTGGCACCAATATAATTGCCACTTTGGATTCGAATCTGAATTATAAGTAACATACAAAGAAAGATAATCACTGCAATTTAATATTTGCAATGTTTAACCCATGTTCACGGTCTATAAATTACTATAAACCAAGATAAATTTATAATCTCAAACAGATAACAATCATGAACAGACGAATCGCGATTATGTTGACCGGCATCGGATTACTTGGCGCAGCCGGTGTTTTCCGCAACGTTTCCAAGCATCAAAACAAAAACTCCGTGACAGGCAGTGCGCTAGATGCGTTTGCCAAAGATGATAAAATGAATACACAACTAGAATTAGATCCAAACCCCGAGAAAGTAGAATCATTCACCTTAGACGATGATCAGTGGAAGCAACGCTTGGGCGAAGATGCCTATTATGTATTGCGCCAAGAAGGTACCGAACGCCCATTTACTAGCTCTTTGAATGATGAAAAACGTCAAGGAGAGTTCGCCTGTCGTGGTTGTGGTTTGGTTCTGTTTAAATCAGATCAAAAATTTGATAGTGGCACCGGCTGGCCAAGCTTTTTCGACGCCATAGAAGGACGAATCGAAACTAAGACTGACTATAAATTAATTTTACCGCGTACTGAATATCACTGTGCTCGATGCGGTGGCCATCAAGGCCATGTATTCAAAGACGGACCTCAACCAACAGGTTTACGCTATTGCAACAACGGTGTGGCTCTGGATTTCAAACCTTCAGTTAGTTAGGTAATTAGTTATCTTGAGCCCAATTGAGAGAGCTCCTGGGTAAAATTGCGTTGTAACTTTGTTATTGGGTCGCCAACTTAGTAACTCCGATTGAATATTTCCGCCTGGCAGTTGCTCCCGCACTGCTCTAATAAATTGCTAGCATGCAACGATGCTGGGGCGAGCCCTCGGGTCCCCAAGGGAATCTCTGAATTTATCGGCCACTCATTTTAATGTGGAAATCTAAAGACTCGACTTACCAAAAAGTACCAAAAAGCGTTTATTTTAAGGTAACTGACCCACCCGCGCCGTTTTTAAGAATGCAATCCTGTTCTCTGTAAGTAGTCGGCCAGCTGTGGCAATTGTTTAGCAGCGGCCAAGACGTCTGCCCATTCATCAACATCTCGCAAAGCGTTTAAAGGTGTCAGCTCAAGGTTTATCTGTTCAGCCCTATTCATTGTTTCGGCGAACACCCGATTATGACCCCAGCGCATGTTACTAAATAATTGCGGAGCTGGATTGGATAAACCTATAAAGTAATAACCACCATCCTTAGCTTTACCAATGGTTGATGCGCCCCGCTGCAATATTTTATAAGCACGATTCAGTTCTCGCGGCTCCATGTGCGGAGCATCAGCACCCATGATTGCCGCAGGATAACCGTAGGACTCAAACGTGTGTTGCATTTTAGTGCCGAGATCACCTGCGCATTGATCAATGAGGCCTATTTCATACTGTGCACAAATGGTTTGTATGAAATCATGATCTCGATCCAGCCACACACTTAGGTAGACGTGACCAGGCCAATGTTCGCTTACTTTATAAACCGATTCTTGAAGTAGGATTTGAGCAATCTCAGCGCACTGTTGAGGAGTACAATGTGTGTGTAATCGTGTCTTCACTTTCCCCGCGATTGGGGCTTTAGCGAACACTAATAATGGTATCTCAGAGCTCACCGTACGTTGCGATAACCACGTTTCAGGCGTGCCGGCGCCACACCCAATACAAACGCCAAACGATACAGCCACATTTGGATTACAGTGGTCATCACACCATTGTGTTCCCAGCGCCGAGCACTACTAGTAACCGTTGCGCGCAGACATAGCGGTTTGGCTAAACGCCTTAGCTTCTTGCTAAATGCCACATCTTCCATAATCTCTATATTGTCAAAACCGCGCGTTCGATCGAATAAAAAACGACTCACAAATATCGCCTGATCCCCTGTAGCTACATTACTTACCCGCGAACGTAAATTAATAAAATAGGCAATTACGCCCATCGATCGGCGTTTTTTAAGTGATGAAAAACGCATGTCAAAGCGGCCCCAAAATTTCTCCGGATTCGCATTAGATGCGGCCGTTAGAATTAGTTCCTTAGCATTGGGAGGTAATTGCGTATCGGCATGTAAAAATAACAATACACCCTCTTGAGACTTGTATTGAGATGTCTGCGCGCCAGCGTTCATTTGCTGAGCCCGACCCCTCTGAGTACTTAATAGTGTGTGTGAATCTGAAAGCGCTTGCCAATGCTCCTGTAACCACTCCCAGCTGCCATCGTCACTGCCGCCATCGACAATAATTGCCTCTGTTGGTCCAAGGGTCTCGATTTGCCTAACGAGGTCAGGTAAAAGTTCTCTCTCATTGAGAACCGGGATAATCAGTGATAGTTCAATTGCCACAGACTTATTTAATCCCGCAATTACTTTGACGTGCGTTTAGCGGCAATTCTCAACCGAAGCGCGTTAAGCTTGATAAATCCTTCAGCATCGGATTGATTATAAGCTCCTTCGTCATCTTCAAAAGTTGCGATTCGCTCATCAAACAAAGAATCGGAGTCTGACTTACGACCGGCGATTGAAACTAATCCTTTATAAAGTTTAACGCGTACCGTGCCATTAACGTGTTTTTGCGACTCATCTATCATAGCTTGCAACATCTCACGCTCTGGACTCCACCAATAGCCGTTATAAATCAATTCCGCATACTTAGGCATTAGCTCGTCTTTAAGGTGCGCAACTTCGCGGTCCAACGTCAGTGACTCCATTGCGCGATGGGCACGCAGCATTATGGTGCCAGCGGGTGTTTCATAACAACCGCGTGATTTCATACCCACGTAGCGATTTTCAACAATATCATCACGTCCAATGCCGTGCTCGCCACCTACCTTATTTAACCAAGCCATTACATCAGCCGGCGACATCTTCTTTCCATCAATAGCAACAATGTCTCCTCGTTCAAAATCAAGCTCTACATATTGTGCTTGATCAGGAGCCTCCTCTGGGGACACTGACCATCGCCACATCGATTCTTCCGCTTCTGCCCAAGGGTCTTCTAAGACACCGCCTTCATAAGAAATGTGCAACAAATTTGCATCCATGGAATATAAGGATTTGCCGTCCGCTTTTTTCTCTACTGAAATACCATGATCATCAGCATAGGCTAATAATTTATCGCGCGAATTTAAATCCCATTCCCGCCAAGGTGCGATAATTTGAATATCGGGTCTCAAGGCATAGGCGCCCAATTCAAACCGTACTTGATCATTACCTTTGCCGGTAGCGCCGTGAGAAATCGCGTCAGCACCCGTCTCGTTTGCAATTTCGATCAGCCGCTTCGCTATTAGTGGTCGAGCAATTGAAGTACCTAAACGATACTCCCCTTCATATATAGCATTGGCACGCATCATTGGGTAAACGTAATCGCGTGCGAACTCGTCTCGCAGATCATCGATGTATATACTGGAAACACCCATTGCTTCGGCCTTCGCACGAGCTGGCTCCACTTCTTCACCTTGACCAATGTCGGCGGTAAAAGTAACCACCTCACAGTCGTATTCTTCTTGTAACCATTTAAGAATAATTGACGTGTCTAGGCCACCGGAATAAGCCAGCACCACTTTATCGACGTTTGCTTTTTTAGAAATTGACATGGAATTTTGAGGGTTTGTTTACGGCGCTCTATAGCGCGTAGTGTCTTGCTTTCGCTCACTAAGGTCAAGGCTTGCCAGTGTATCAAGGACAACTTTTTTAAGCACCAAAGCTTAAAAAAGTGTATAAATAGATCTCTTTACAAGAGTCTATAAAAAAATTAATCGTTATCGTCGGCTACTCAGGGTCAATCGTCATACTAATCAAGACTCTTGTAACGGGCTTTTCAGGAAGGCCCTGTACAAGGGCTGTGTCCGAAATAACTAGTAAACACTAAATATAGAGGTCTACAAAAAATGGAAGAAATTAATTTTATTGCTCGTTGGGCACATCTGCTTTTTGGCATAACTTGGATCGGTATGTTGTATTATTTTAACTTTGTGCAAGGCGGTTATTTTAAATCGGCCTCTGCTGAAGGTCTTGCCGACGCCAAAGCGAAACTTGCACCTAGTGCCTTATGGTGGTTCCGCTGGGGTGCCATGTTTACCTTTTTTTCCGGCCTGTATTTATTGGCGACAATTTCCTCTACTTTGGGAGTCAATGAATTTATTTGGGTCGGCGCCTTAATGGGTACCATAATGTTTTTGAATGTGTGGTTCGTTATTTGGCCAGCCCAACAAATCGCATTAGGTATGAAAGAAGGTGACGGACCAGCCGCGGGTGCCAAAGCCTTATTAGCATCACGCACCAATACTTTGTTCTCAGCCCCCATGGCCTATTTTATGGTGGCTTCGGCACACAAAGGTGCGCAATACTCGACCGAAGGTTTAAGTACGGGTTTGTGGGTAGCTGTAGCGATCGTAGTAGCCCTTGAAATCAACGGCCTAAAAGGCAAACAAGGCCCAATGACATCGGTCAACGGCGTTATTTTTAGCAGTCTTGCGTTGACCGCGATCTTAGCCTGCGTTTTGTATTTCGTATAAGTACAAAAAAGCTAATAATTAGCAAAACAGGTTTGTCAAAACTGCTCGTTTACGAGTAGACTTAACTACCAAGAAAAGCGCTCTTATGGGGCGCTTTTCTTTTTTGTTCAACAGGCACGCGATTTTTACGTCGCTTATAACGATTATCAAGATGTTACAGAATTTTTTAGACAAATTTCGCAAAGATTCGAAACAGCAATTTGCCACACCTGCTTTGATGAATTCGTATGCCCGCCTACCGGTCAGCTTTGTGCGCGGTGAAGGCTGCAAACTCTGGGATGCGCAAGGCAATGAGTATCTGGATGCCCTAGGCGGGATTGCTGTCACGTTTTTGGGCCATTGTCACCCGCGTATCAACGAAGCTATTTCCATACAGGGATCAAAATTGTTGCACGTGAGCAACCTATTCCATATTCAGGAACAGGCGACTCTTGGCGAAAAGTTTTGCCGCATTGCCGGAATGGATAAGGTATTTTTCGGTAATTCTGGCGTAGAAGCCATCGAAGCGGCAATAAAAATTTCACGGCTGTATGCGCGCAGTAAAAATATTGAATCACCAGTGATTCTTACTGCAAACCATTCATTTCATGGTCGCACTATGGCGGCCCTATCAGCGACCGGCAATAACGCCATTAAAGCGGGCTTTGAACCGCTGCTGAGCGAATTTGTTCATGTTACCTACAATGATTTAGACGCCGCCAAAGAACATTCTGATAATCCTAATGTGGTAGCGTTGTTAATTGAACCGGTACAAGGAGAAGCAGGCATTATTGTTCCAGACGAGGGCTATTTAACCGGGCTACGTGAACTCTGTGACCAAAACGGCTGGTTACTCATGTTGGACGAAATTCAGTCGGGCATGGGTCGCACTGGAAAATGGTTTGCTCATCAGCATGAAGATATTCGTCCTGATGTGATTGCCAGTGCTAAGGCGCTGGGTAATGGAATACCGATTGGCGCTTGCGCTGCGCGAGGATCGGCCGCCGAGTTAATTAGTGTCGGCAAACATGGCACCACCTTTGGTGGTAATCCATTTGCCAGCCTCGTTGCATCAACTGTTATTGATATCATCGAAGAAGACGGATTACTCGACCGTGCTGCAGAAATAGGTAAGTTACTAAAAAGTCAGTTACAGCAAAAATTAGGGACTTCTGACAAAGTTATCGATATTCGCGGACACGGCTTAATGCTGGGCGTTGAACTGGACCAAGTTTATCCCGATCTTGCCCAACAATTGTTAGATCTCGGCTTAGTTGTCAATACCACCGCTGGTGGTAAGGTAATTCGACTACTGCCAGCGGTAGTAATGACCGAAGCTCAGGTCAAACAGGTGGCGAAAATCATCGCAGACCATATCGCAAGCCTGTAAATTTTCAGAAAATTTTGTTGGTTGATTTTTCAAACCGCCAAATTCAAAGCCCTGATTTCAAACTTTTAGCCCCAAACTCAATTTTTAAAAATGTCTATTCAACACTTCTTAACCTTAGATGACCTGTCTGCCAGCACCCTTCAGAGTTTAATAGACCGAGCAATCGAGCTTAAAGCCGAAACCAAGCAGGGTGCGATTTATGAGCCGTTAAAAAATAAGTGTTTAGCGATGATTTTTAGCAAATCATCTACTCGCACGCGAGTATCGTTTGAAGTGGGGATGCGCCAATTGGGTGGCAGTAGTCTCAATCTAAGCCCCAGTGATACACAAATCAGCCGCGGTGAACCTATTGAAGATACCGCGCGAGTGATCTCCAGCATGGTTGACGGAGTAATGATACGCACCGATGCTCATAACAAGGTAACCACCTTTGCAGAATACTCTGGTGTTCCAGTGATTAATGGATTAACCGATGATTTTCATCCTTGTCAATTATTAGCTGACATACAAACAATACAGGAATTACGCACTAAGCCAACTGGCGCTACCGTAGCTTGGGTGGGCGATGGCAATAACGTTTGTCATTCTTGGATGAACGCCGCACGCTTGTTTAATTTCAAATTGAATATCGCTACTCCTGTTGGCTTTGAGCCCTCCACCGCCGTTATTGAAAAGAATGCAGATTTTGTTTCCCTAAGCACAGACCCAAAAGCCGCGGCAGAAAATGCTGATGTAGTGGTGACTGACACGTGGGCCAGCATGGGGCAGGAAGACGAGAAATCAGATCGCGCGAAGGCATTTGCAGGCTTTTGTGTGGACAGCCCATTAATGAGCTTAGCCAACAACGACGCTGTATTTTTACATTGCTTGCCCGCTTTTCGAGGCATGGAAGTTAGCGCTGAGGTGATTGAAGGTCCTCAAAGTGCAGTATTCCAAGAAGCAGAAAATCGCCTGCATGCGCAGAAAGCGCTTCTTGAATATTTACTACTTAAGTAAATTAGACAGCAATATTTATATTGGCCAGCAATGCACTACTGATTAGGCCCACACCTTTATTGGCCTTGCAGCTTTTGTTAATCGAGTTTTGTGATTTAACCACGCCACAATCATCGCAAGCTTGCAATAAGCTCAGTTTGCTATAAGGGTTAACGACGGTAATCCATTTGTGCGAAACAGAAAAACCGCTTTGCTTAGTATTATCCTTTTTTTGTCCAGCTATAGTAATTCCAGTCATGTGTTTACCTCACTCCAGTTGATAAATAGACCTAATGTCTATTATATAGACCTGCGAACTGAGGAATAGCTCTCAACATCAAGGTTTACAATTTTTTAAGGTCAAGATAATTATAAAACCCTATCGTGACAAAAATATTAAAATGGCTCTGATCCATTAGCGCCTGTTATGAATATTTCTAGAAGCCCGTTGCGAATATGCGCTAGAGGCTCTAGCGCATATTCCTTAGAGAAACGTCCCTGCGCGCTGATAAATAGTACGCAACATTGAATGTAAGCCATTACTGCGAGTGGGGCTCAAATGATCGGTGAAACCAATATCTGCTATAAAATCCGGTTTCGCATCTAGAATATCTTGCGGTGTTTGATCGCTGTAAACTCGCAAAACTATAGCCACTAAACCCGACACAATAGCCGCGTCGCTGGCTCCATCAATATGCAACTTACCATTCTGCAGATCCATGTTGAGCCATACTTGCGATTGGCATCCTTGAATTTTGTTCTCCTGTGTTTTCCATTCTTCTTTGAATTCAGGTAATTGGCGACCTAAGTCGATAACGTATTCATAACGACCCATCCAGTCATCAAAAATTTCAAACTCATCCACCAGCTCTTGCTGAATATCACTAATAGTATTCATATCTCTTGGAGTAATTACTTTTCTATACGCCAACGAGTGCCATTGGCGCCGTCTTCTAAGGTCACTTTTTTAGCAGCCAAAATATCGCGAATTTCATCTGCTCTTTGCCAGTTCTTTTCTTCCTTCGCTTGGTTACGCTCCGCGATTAATTGCTCTATTCCGTCAACCTCAGCGCTTGATTCATTACCCGCGAACCACTGTTCCGGATCTTGTTGAAGCAAACCCAACCACTCGGCACTTTGTAATAACGCTGCCTTGAGTTGCGTTCGCTCGGCCAAATCATTTGAAATATTAGCCTGTTTAGCTAAAGAAAATAATTCAGCCAAAGCCTTGGGGGTATTAAGATCATCCAACATGGCGTCTTTGAACGCCTCTGGGATGTGATTTTCGCTGTCATTCACCAATTCTATATCGGCAAGATCACGTAATGCGCCATAGAGTCGATCAAGGCTGGCAATCGCCTGTTGTAAGACATCATCAGACCAGTCCAGTGGCGCGCGATAATGCGCGGCTAATAGTACATAGCGGATCGCTTCACCAGGCGCTTGCTTAAGAAGATCGTCCACCAATAAAACATTGCCAATCGATTTGGACATTTTCTCTCGATTGACGTTCACAAAGCCATTGTGCATCCAAAAGTTGACATACTTTGCGCCGTGCGCGCAGGTACTCTGCGCACGCTCATTCTCGTGGTGCGGAAATATCAAGTCATGACCACCTCCATGAATATCAATGGAAGCGCCTAAATGCGCAGCACTCATTGCCGAACATTCGATATGCCAGCCAGGCCGACCGCGACCCCAAGGACTGGGCCAGCCCGGTTGATCATCCAGCGATGGTTTCCATAACACAAAATCGCCTGGGTCTTTTTTGTAAGAAGCCACGTCAACACGAGCGCCGGCTAATAACTCCTCAGGATTTCGTTTGGACAAACCACCGTAGTCGTTGTAAGAGGGAACGTCGAAGAGTACGTGGCCATCCGCTTCATAAGCATGGCCTGCTTCGATCAGATCAGTAATCATTTTATTAATTTCATCGATATGATCAGTGACTTTCGGTTCTAGGTCAGTGGGTAAAACACCTAGCGCAGCTATATCTTGATGATAGAACTCTGTAAACCGTTCAGAAATTACTGATATATCCACGCCTTCTTCAGCCGCAGCTTCATTAATTTTGTCTTCAATGTCGGTGATGTTGCGAGCGTAAGTGAGCTTAGGAAACTCGCTGCGCAAAACGCGAGCCAAAACATCAAATACGACAGGTGGTCGCATATTACCAATATGTGCACGGTTATACACCGTTGGCCCACACACGTACATGGTGACGTGATTGGGATCAATCGGCACGAATTCACGTTTCGTTTTACTTTCGGTATCGTAGAGTTTCACAAAATGACTAAAGTTAACGCCCAAGGGTGCCTGAGAAATACTTGCGTTCTCTCGAAAGTAGTAAGTGCAAACTAATTAAAACCATGACAAAAAATATCAATACCATCCATTCTGGCATACTGAAACCAAGTAATCGCCATTGTACTTCGGCACATTCACCGCTTCCAGTAAAAACGGTTTGCAGTACTTCAAACAACGGAAACGAATCTAACATAAACGCTAAATCTGGCCCGCATTCTGGAACTTGATCGGCGGGTAAATGTTGCAGCCAAACCTGTCGACCTGCAATAACAAGACCGCATGCTGAAAACACCGTGCTGCAAAATGCTAATAATTTTGCACCGACAGCCTCTGGTCGCGTCAAAATTCCGAGCATGCAAACCGCGATAACCCCGACTAAACATGCGCGTTGAAACATACATAGGGGGCAAGCGGCTAAGCCAAGGTGCAATTGAAAGTACCAATACGCAACCGCCAGCAACATTGTGCTACCAATTAAACCAAACCAATACCAACGAGCCGCAATCAATTTTTACTCTCTTGTTTTATCAACAACATTAACCTTCTATTCCAATTAGTATAACATCAGCACGCTCGTCACAAGCACTGTTGCGTCTTAACGATTAGCAATATGATTACGCTAAAGCAATTCCTACTTAGAACCAACTTATAACAAAATCGCGGATGTCTTGATCTTCAATATCTCGTTCAAAGCGAACACGATAGCGAACTGAATTACCACTTTCGTGTACGATATTTTTATCACCGCAAACCAAGTGATGCCACTGCGGCAAAGGCTTGGCTTCAACCAGCAATCGATATGCACATGTGGAAGGAGCGAATTCCGCTACTTTTTCTACGTTGTATTGGTCCATAGTTAAACAACTTGGCACACGGGCACTGCGGTTTTTATAATCAGTACAACGACAACTTGCGTCATTTAAAAGATTACACGCCACATCAGTAAAGACTCTTTGTTCGGTATTTTCATCTTCTAGCTGGATAAGACAGCATTTCGCGCAACCGTCGCAGAGAGATTCCCATTCTTCATGTGACATCTCCTGTAGCGATTTGGTTTCCCAGAATTTTTCAGTTACTTTCATATACGCTACTCTTTTTCCTAACGCGGTATTGATACTGGTTTCACTTCTAAAGCTAAACGCCAAGCTTGCAACTTTTGTTGCTTAGTCTTGCGAGCATGAGCTGAGCTGGATGAGGGCAATAGCCGTAGCGCTATAGCTAAACTCGGGTCATCCAACTTTATATGTCGACCAAATATTGATTCTGCTGCCCGGCCATTGAATCCAATTTTCGTCAGACTTGGATGCTTTTTAATTAATGCCGCTATGTCGTTTGCTTGTTCTGATTCTCTTACGATGTTGTTATCAAGACTGCCAACGCGCTCACAATCGTACAAAACATCCCAAACAGCTATTCCGGCGTCCTTCAGACATTGACAGCATTGAGCGTAAGAGAGATCTAAAGAAAATCCAACCAGCTGCGACATGAGCCACCAAAAAGCGTTGTTTGGGTTAGCGTAATAACGCTGCTCATTTAACGATATTTGACTGGGCATTGATCCCAATATCAAGATGCTTGGTTGTCGGCCGATAATAGGGGGGAACGATGCCATGCGCGGTATTATTCACTGGTTGTTAGCGTGCGGCATATCCTGTCATAGGATTGTTTTCCTTGTTGAGAACTAGAACTTTATTTAAAACTCTACCCTATCGAAAAGGGACCGATTATTATTGCGCTAACTCCACAACCAACTTTGAAATTTTTGTTTGTATGTCTTGATCAAATTCAGTTACTTTCGACTCAATCTCATAATAATAGTCATAAAAGCCTTCTTCATCTTTCATTGCGTGAAGCAGAACCAATCGCTCGCAATGGTAGTGTTGTTCATCAATTTCATTGTGACGGGCAAAATCCAAAAGCTCCCGGGCAAAATCAAAGTCTTTCTGTTTTAGCAAACTCTCAAATCGCTCCGCGAAACCCAAATCTTGTTGATCGCTTTCAATCAGCTCTATCTCCGAACCCGGTTTTGCCACAAAATCTATTACGTCTTCGGTATCTAAATCTGAATCAGTTGTTGCAAACTCAACGTCTTCTTCGGCGCCTTGATTGGCGGATTCGTATTCAGCATATTCAGTCGCCTCCTCAACAGTCAGATCTTCATCATCGCCAGTAAGTTCACTATTCTCTTCGGTGGTGGCATACGGTTCAAACTCTAGTGGTTCGACCGGTGTTTCCGAGTCCTCTGCGGTATCAGACGCGTTATTCTCATCGGCTGCAGACTTTGCCGGCTCCCAAACACGGGATTTCATCGCAGAATAATTATCTTGCGACGCGTTAGCATCATTTGCACGATAAGTAGTCAGACCACCTTTAATAATTGGCTCGGAAAACTCCACGCTGTCGTTGCTGCCAAATAGATTTAGTGAGCGCCTCAATTCTGCAAATCTGTCACGAAAAATAAATGCTAATAAACCCAACAGTAGTAAGCCTGCACCTGAGGCTAGCCATTTCCACCATTGACCAAGCATGCTCAAGAAATTCGAGCTTGTTTCTTTAACTGCAGAACTAACGTTGTCGTTAATCGACACCTCTGGTGCCGTCTCCACTTGATCCGATACCACAGACTCTTGAGCACCTGGGTTCTCGATATCGTCTAATAAGGAATCGACATTCGAAGTAGAAGCGCCGTCATCGGATACGGAATCTTCAAGCGCTTGAAAGTCCTCCGGTGATAAAACGTCTTCTGGTGATAAAGAGCCATCAGCGGGTAGTTCTAAAGGGCCATCTGAAGGTAAAGATCCTTCAGGTAAGGAAAATTCGTCAGCCGATAAGGATTCATCAACTGCAAAATCACTTCCGGCAGCAGCTAAAGAACTTTCAACGGAGAGAGAGCCATCAGCAGTTGATTCTATAGAGCCATCAGCGGTTGATTCTATTGAGCC
>CAZJWW010000026.1:0-25112 GCA_964549895.1 uncultured Gammaproteobacteria bacterium | reverse complement strand
CAGAAACCACTTTGCCGGTTACCTGTGTTACTAATTCGATATCAGTTTTGGCTCTCACTTCACCCTGGAAATTTGAAGATACGGCCCTCTGTGAAAAAGTTGCGGGTGACACTTCAACTGCGAAAGGAGGAAACTCACTTTTTTCTTCCTCGGCTTCTGGTTTAGCCAAATAAAGACCAATAGCCAAACCCAGTCCTACTAAGATAATTAGTAAAGGCAGTATTATTTTTTTAATTCCGTTGGCGTTCATCCCAATTCCTAGTTTATCTGTTTAATGCTACCAGCACTTGAAATATCTGTATCTTTCTCGGAAAATTTTCCGAAATAAGCAATTAATTTGATGTAGGAAAAATTCTCGGTAGGTATTTTAGTCATCAAAATCGTGTTCATTAACTGTACTACTATACTAGTACAGTGATTTGTCAGTTGTCAAACAATAAGAGGTATTTTTAATAATACGGAAATTTTTGATTACTTCTCCCAGAACAACGCAGACGCAAGAGACTAAAAAAAGCAGGGTGAATTCGGTGTGGAGGCTATGCTCTTTAGGCTTCCTTATTAGTGGCGATTGTTATTTGTGGTGATTGTTCGATACGCTAGACTTAGCTCGCTTTATTCCAATATCCAATCAAGTAGCCACCCATTAACCTCGCATTGCGAATGATGCCGTGCTTGATTTGTCGGCCTACCAGATAATTAACTGGCGTGATTATGAGCGTGACTAGCGTTGCGAACATAATGCCGAAGCCAAGCGATACTGCCATGGGGATTAGTGCTTGCGCTTGTGTGCTTTGATTTAACATTAAGGGCAGTAAACCAACAAAAGTGGTGAGCGAGGTGAGTATCACTGGGCGAAAGCGAGTCTCGCCAGCGGTGAGCACCGCGTCTAACACAGGCACACCCTTCGCGCGTTGTTTGTTAATATAGTCAACTAACACTAGGCTGTCGTTGACTACAATCCCAGTTAGACCGAGTACGCCCATCACACTCAGCATTGAGAACGACAGATTCATTATATAGTGGCCAAAAATGGCACCCACAATCGCTAATGGAATAATCGACATGACGACCAAAGGCTGGCCAAATGATTTAAAGGGAACGGCGAGCAATCCGTAAATAACAATAACCACCACAACAAAACCGAGAAAAAAGCTAACGAATGCTTCTTCTTGTGTTTCGGCTTGGCCGTCCATATTGAAAGTAACATTGGGTTCGTAGACGAACAATTCATCAAGGAATTTTTTTAAATCTTTGCGAATTATATTAACGTCGTAGGAGCTAGCATCCATATCAGCGCTAACCGTGACTACTCGGCGTTGTTGATCGCGGTAGACAGTGTTAGGGCTTTGCGAAGGCGTCAAAGTCGCCAGCTTGGCGAGGGGAATAGTGGTATCACTATTGGGCGTGCGAATCGGAATGCTTTGTACGTCTCTTATGGTTGAGCGATACTCCTGAGGGTAACGAACCATTACTTTGATGTCGTCATAACTTCTTTGAATGCGCTGTGCTTCAAATCCAAAAATTGCTTGGCGTACTTGCTCAGCAATGCCGGCCTGCGATAAGCCCACCGAACTGGCTAACTCATTAATAATGATTTTTACTTCTTCTTTACCGCTCGAAAAATTATCTTGAATATCAAAAATTCCTGGATAACTAAGCAGATATTCGCGAATTTGCGTGGTCAGCTCGCTAATGCGATTTGAGTCGTCACCAAATAGGGCAATCGAAATAGGCTTGCCAAATTCCCCAAACGAAGACGTCAAACTTAGCTTTTCAGCGCCCGGTATTTCACCGATTCGGGTGCGCAGCTTCTCTTGTACTTCTTTAATGGAAAATCCATCGGGCAAACCATTTTCACCCTGCACAAATTCCATTATCACCATGCCTCTATTGGTACCAAAAGACGGTACGCCATTGCCGCCCAAAGACACTCCACTGGCGGAAATAAAATACTTAAAATAGGATTCGCCAGTTTCTGGATCTACGTATTCTTTGGCAAGCTCCCCCGAGACGTTGACTATACGTTCAACATGACCTTTAGTAGTTTCATATCCAGTAGTGCTTGGCATGGTCAAGCGCACGAAAATGGCGTTGTCTTCAAAGTCTGGGAAGAATGCAACTTTTAACCAACCCTGACCTAAGGAGCTAAGGGTAATCACAAACACGGCTACCGCGGATACTATTGTTATGCTTTTGTTTGAGATGCACCAATCGAGGAAAGGGCGATAAATGCGAACAATGGAATTCTCAAAACCGCGCGAAAATTTTTGTTGTACTCGACCCAAACCTGACAATTCCTTGTCATTGCGTGGTTTGATGGTGGACATATGCGAGGGCAATATCAGCTTTGATTCGATCAATGAGAATACCAGTACGGGGATTACCACCAACGGTATTTGTTCGGCGATTGACGATAGAATCCCTTCGACTAATAACAATGGTGCAAAAGCCACCATAGTCGTTATCACACCAAAGGTAACCGGCACCGCCACCTCTTGGGTGCCAAACAAAGCGGCGTCTGCAGGCGACATACCATTTCGCTGATGTCGATATATATTTTCGCCCGTAACAATGGCATCGTCGACAACAATACCGAGAACCAACAAATAGGCGAACATAGAGAGCATATTAAGGCTTAATCCAAGTATTGGCATCATTGCTAGGCCACCTAAGAAACATACAGGTATACCCAAGCCGACCCAAAACGCCACGGCCGGTCGCAAAAAGAGAGATAACAAAATAAGAACTAAAATACCCCCTTGAATTGCGCTGGAGATCAACGTGGACAGCCTGTCTTTTACCACGTTAGAGGTATTGTGATAGGTGCCAATTTTAATGCCTTGCGGTAATTGTGGACTGTAATCCTCGATGAACTGCAGTACTTTATTGGAAATCTCGATAGTGCTTTGTAGGCCTACTCGAAAAGCTTCGACGGTAATGGCCGGCTCGCCGTTATACATGGTTTCTACGCGCTGTAATTGATAACCATCAACTACATTAGCGATGTCGCCAATGGTCACAACATTATCCCCAGATGTTACTACAGGTATACGTTCAAATTCCGCTTTGCTGTAAGCTTGCTTATTAGCTCGTACAAGAATGTCGCCATCCCGGGTAGTCAGATTACCCGCTGAAATATCCACCGCGTTGTCCTGAATTGCCTCGCCAACATCTTGCAAACTTAAATTGTATTGTTCCAAAGTATTAGGGCTGACTTCGATATGAAATTCGCGAGCGGGCGCCTGAATATCGCTTACTTGGGTAATACCTGGTACTTTGAGTAATGCTTGACGAACATCAGACGCAGTTTGAAAAAGATCGTCATAGGCTACTCCGCCATGAATAGCCAGCCCTACTACATTAACCGGGAAATCGGTCAACTCAATGATTGGTTGTTCCGCTTGAACAGGGAGGGTGTTTAAGGCGTCGATTCGTATTTTTACGTCGTTGAGCAAATCGAGATCGTTGTAGTCTGGTTCAATTTCAATACCTACAACAGAAATTTCTTCGGATGAGCGCGATGTTATTTTTTTTATACCTTCTAGATCTGCGACAGCTTCTTCGATGCGCGCGGTAATGGTTTCTTCAATGGAAGTGGGGTTTCCGCCTGGTAAAACGGTGGTAACACTAATAGAGCCTAATTGAAAATCAGGTATTAACTCCAGCGGTATATCATTTTTTACGGCTAACCAGCCCATAAGCATAATGCCAACCATCATTAAATTGGCAGCCACATGATTTTTTGCAAACCATTCAATCATGGCCTAATGCTCATTGGATATTTAGTTCTAAAATTCTTCATAGCTCTGGCTGCGGATCAGGGCGGTTCCAGTAGTCTAGTATGGCATGCTTGAAATTACGCGCGACGACATAGTTTACTGGAATAATTATTAGCGTAATTGCGGTTGCGAAAACGATTCCAAATGCCAGAGAGGTAGCCATGGGCTTTAGCCATTTAGCTTGTTGTGAACCATCTAGTAACACTGGCGCTAAACCGGCAAAGGTGGTTATAGACGTTAATATTACGGGCCGAAAACGCTTGGCAGCTGATTCTAGTACGGCTTCTGTTAACGCCATGCCTTTAGCGCGGGCTTTGTTAATATAATCAACCAAGACTAAGCTGTCGTTAACAACCACTCCAATCAATGCCAGCATACCGAATACACTTATGATTGATAAACCTTGCATGGTAATTAAATGACCTACCATAGCGCCGATAATCGCAAATGGAATAATGCTCATCACAATTAATGGTTGGCCGTACGATTTGAATGGAATGGCGAGCAAGGCGTAGATACCCATTAAAACCATGAGTACACCGATACCTAATTTAGCATTAGTTTCACGTACATTTTCGGCTTCGCCATCAAAGCGAACGTTGACGGAAGGGAAGCCTTGTTGAACCTTAAGCAACCATTGTTTTAGATCTGGCAGGATGAGGCTTAGGTTGGCTATGTCTTGGTCCACATCTGCGGTTACATTGATCACTGAACGTTGATCTACTCGGTACAAAGTGCTCGGGCTCTCAGTAGGATTAATCTCAGCGACTTCTGAGAGTAACACCTCTTCACCATTATTGGGCACGCTGATGGATAGTCGATTTAGATCTTCTATCGAAGAGCGGTATTCTAGTGGGTAACGAACCATGACTCTAAGTTCATCACGGCCGCGTTGAATGCGCTGAGCCTGGAATCCGAACACCGCATTTCTAACCTGCGTGGCAACGTCATCTAAACGCAAACCAAGCGAGTAGGCTCGTGGTTTTAATATCAACTCTAGCTCTTCCTTACCCCCAGAGTAGTTATCTTGTAAATCAAAAATACCTGGATAGGTTCTAAGTTGAGTTTTAATGACTTTCGCCAATTCGAATAGACGTGCAGATTCATCGCCTGATAGTTCGATGTTCACTGGCGAACCACTTCTACTGAAGCTAGCACGCACACTAAGACTTTGTGCACCAGGAATGTCCCCGATTAATTCTCGAACCTCACGACCCAAACTATTAGCCGTCACATTAAATGCGCGTTCAGTCGGGTCTTGTAATTCCGCCCAAACGCTACCCACATTAGGTTTAACACTAAAGCGATCACTGCCACTGCTAGAGTAAATGTTCTTAATAACGCTATTGCCGGTTTTAGGATCGCGATATTTTTCTTGCAGCTTGGCAAATTGACTGGCGATATGTTGAACGTTTTTATCCGTCGTTTTAAAACCAGTTGATTCAGGCATTGCTAAGGAGATGATAACCGTGCGCGCTTCCACCCGAGGAAAAGGAGTGAACTTTAAATGTCCAAAATACAGTGTGCTTACGGTGATGCTCGCAACCGCCAGCAATACGGCTAGTGTAATGCTTTTATTGGCAAGTCGGCGCGCTAAAAATGGGCGATAGTGATTTTCTACAAAGCGCTCTAAGCCTCGAGAAATTTTAGTTTGGAAACGAGTAAAGCTGGACATTGGCGCATTCGGATCACGAATTTTCACATGGCTCATATGTGAAGGTAGCACTAGCTTAGATTCGACTAAGGACATTAAAAGAATTGGAATAACCACCATTGGTAATTGTCGACTGATGTAGTCAAAAAATGTGCCATCCAAAAAATTCAATGGGATAAATGCGACTACCGTGGTTAGGATACCAAAGGTTACAGGGGTAGCAATTTCTTGGGTGCCGACGATGGATGCATCTATTGGGTCCAGACCTTCGCGAAGTTTTCGGTAGATATTCTCACCAGTTACAATCGCATCGTCGACCACTATGCCAATCACCATAATGAAGGCGAATAAACTAATCACGTTAAAGGAGCCATTCACAACCGGCATAAACAGGAAGGCGCCCATAAAACTGACTGGAATGCCTAGAAAGACCCAAAACGCCACCGATGGGCGCAAAAACAGAGACAATAGTAGAATGACTAAAATGGCACCATATACAGCGCTGGACAATACTGCGTCGATACGAGTGCCTAAATATGCCGCGTTATTACCCCATAGGTTTAGTTCAATATTTGACGGTAATTGCTGCGAAAATTTTTCTAGGTATTCTTGGGTCTGAGCCTCAACCTGTAACTCACTTTGCGAACCCACTCGGTTTACTGCAACCAATAGGGCTTTTTCCCCTTCAAATTTTGTGATGATGGATGATTCTTCAAAACCGTCAATAATGGTGGCAATTTCACCAAGCGTAATCGGTTTGCCGAGGGCATTTGGTATGATTGGGATGCGAGCAAATTCTGCAGCGGTATAGGCTTGACCATCACTGCGCAATAGAATATCGCCATCGCGTGTTTGTACGTTGCCGGCACTCACGTCAGTGGCACCGGCTCGAATTGCTTGACCAATTTGCTCCAACGTCAAGTTATAGTTGTCGAGATTGGCAGGGGATACTTCTATACCTATTTCGTAATTTGCGACGCCTTGTAATTTAACGTCGGTAATGTTCTTTTTAGTCAGAAGGCCTTTGCGAAAACTCTCCGCGGTATCTCGTAAGGCTCGGTCTGAAACATCACCACTGACTACTACGTAAAGTACTTGTCGTGAACGGCTGGACAAGGCGACAATCGGGTTTTCGGCGTCAACTGGTAGCGTATTAAGGGCGTCGACTCTGACTTTTATGTCGTCTAATAGATCACGTGTTTTATAGCTTTCGGCTACTTCTACGGTTACCGTAGATAGGCCTTCCTCCGAGGTCGATAGAATCTCTTTAATGCCTTCTATATCAGAAATAGATTCTTCAATACGCAGCGTGATTCCATCTTCGGTAGACTTAGGAGTGGCGCCACGAAAAGTGGTGGTGATGACTACTTTATCTGGTTCACTCTCTGGGAAAGATTCAACTGATATTGAGGTGAATGCTGAGATTAGGCCAGCCAATACAATGCCGACCATCAGTAAATTGGCCGCTACCGGATTGCGCGCAAACCATTCAATCATGACTGACCTCGATTATCTGGGTAATCTGGTTTGTTCCAATACTCCAACCAATTTGCCCAAGCTGTTTTGGCAATTCGTTTAGTACCATACTTAATATTGTAGGCGACTAAATAATTGACCGGCACTACTACCAGCGTCAAACAGGTTGCAAACAAAATGCCAAACCCCAATGACACCGCCATCGGAACTAAGAACTGAGATTGTGTGCTGTCGTCTAAGAGCAAGGGCGTTAGTCCAGCGAAGGTGGTGATTGAGGTTAAAATGACTGGCCGAAAGCGACGTGCGCCACTATTCAGAACCGCGTCGAAGACCGCAACGCCCTTGGCTCGCTGTTGATTGATATAATCAACCAATACTAAGCTGTCATTGACCACCACACCCAGTAAGGCCAGCATGCCTATGATACTTAAAATAGACAGGTTATAGCCGGTAATAAAATGACCAAGGATGGCACCAACTACACTCAACGGTATCACAGACATGACGATTAATGGTTGCGCATAAGACTTAAAAGGTATAGCGAGTAAGGCGTAGATGGCGACTAACACCAAAACCGTGCCAGACTTAAAACCTTCGTTGTTTTCAGATTGTTCTTCTGACTCACCTTTAAACTTATATTTGAGCCCAGGTTGTCGCGCGACCTCTTGGTCAAGTTCGACTCTTAGGTCTCTTAATATGGCAGGCACGTCGGCTTTTTCTTTGTCAACATCGGCTGTGACATTAATAATGGCAGTGCGGTTAACTCGATACAAAGTAGTAGGGCTGCGCACCGATTTTATGGTGGCAACATCCGATAACGGGATAGGTTCGTTTTGTGGTCCAGTGCGGATGGGGAGATTATTTAAATCTTCGATTGACGACCGGTGTTCCAATGGTAAACGAACCATCACTCTTACCTCTTCACGGCCGCGTTGTATGCGCTGCGATTCTAATCCAAAAACTGAACCGCGCACTTGCCTAGCGATAGAGGCTAAATTCAAACCCAGTACTGTCGCTTTGGGTTTTAAATCAATATTGAGTTCTTCTTTACCACCGGAAAAGTTATCTTGAATGTCGAATACATCGGGGTACTCACGCAATTTTTTTCTTATTCGATCGCCAGCATTTCGCATGGTCGCAAGATCCAAACCGGTCAACTCTACATCTATGGGTTCGCCTCCACGACCTAATTCAGACCGAACATTTAATTGTTCAGCGCCTGGAATAATGCCGACACGTTCACGAATTTCTCTAGCAAGTTGATTTGAACCGATCTTGATATGCCGATCCTCGGGACCAATCAGTTCGGCGCGAACCGTACCAATACTTGGTTTGATCGTACGCCCAGTCGTACCCGTAGTGCTATAGGTATGACGGATAATCGAAACCCCAGTTGCTGGATCTCGGTACTTTTCTTGTAAATCGAGAATTTGTTTCGAAATATGTTGAATGTTTTCGTGTGTGGTTGCAAAACCGGTGGTGTCAGGCATGGCAAGCGATAAACGTATTTCTTCGGATTCAACTCGTGGGAAGAAGGTGTACTTTAAATGTCCGGTGAGTGCAAACGTTACGATAACTGCACTTACTGCTATTACGATCGCAAGCGTAATACTTTTGTTATGCAAACACTTTTCTAAAAATGGTTTGTAAAATGCCAAGATTGATTCTTCGAAACCGCGCGACACTTTAAGTTGGATGCGAGAAATAAGATTATTTTTTGCGCTCTCACTGCGCGGTTTAACGTGGCTTAAATGCGCAGGCAGTATTAACTTTGATTCAATTAATGAAAAAACCAGCACGGGAATAACCACCAGCGGTATTTGCGCAGCGATATAACCAATTCTGTTGGCACCCAGATTAGCCATTGGAAGAAACGCCACCATGGTCGTTAACACACCAAATGTCACCGGTATCGCGATTTCCTTGGTACCAATAATAGAGGCGTTGATCGGTTCCATGCCGTCACGCATTTTGGAGTAAATATTTTCGCCCGTGACAATGGCGTCATCCACCACAATACCGAGTACCGTGATAAACGCAAACAGGGACATTAAATTAAAGGTGCCGCCGACCAATGGCATGAAAATAAATGCGCCCATAAAGCTCATGGGTACACCAAGAAAAACCCAAAATGCGACGGCCGGGCGTAAAAACAGTGAGAGTAAAAGCAGCACCAATATACCGCCCCAAATGCCGCTATCGATTAAGGTAGACAACCTTAACTTTAGGGTTACTGAATCATCATCCCAGAAATTCAGGGTAATTTCGCCTGGGCTACGTTCGTTATAATCTGTTATATATTCACGTACGGTTCCGGCGATATCAATGGACGATTGTTTACCCGTGCGTGATACATCAATCATAATGGCGGGCATGCCATTAAAGCGCGTTAGTATGGGTTTTTCTTCAAAGCCATCGGTGATGTCGGCAATTTCTCCAAGTAATACAGGATCAGATCCGGCAGCGGTAATGACAGGGATCCTCGAGAACTCTTCGGCTGAATAGGCTTGCCCATCGGTGCGCACAGATACATCGCCTTCGGCCGTTCTAACATTGCCAGCCGAAACGTCCATTGAGCCAGCTTGGATCGCGTTCGAGATTTGCAACAGAGATAAACCAAAGTTATCTAGGGTTTCGGGCTCTACTTCGACACTGATCTCATAGTCAGAGATGCCTTGCAATTCGACCAAAGTAATATTGCGTTTCGCGAGTAATTCTTGGCGAACTTTGTCGGCAGCCAAGCGCAGAGTAGTTGAACTGGTTTTGCTTTCACCGACTACGGCGACTTGGATCACGGCGGGATTACGTACTGACAATGTCACCACTGAATTTTCCGCATTGGCTGGCAAGGTATTGAGTGAGTCGACTTTCAATTTTATTTCATTCAACAGCTCCCGTTTGTTATAGCTGTCGTTGAGTTCAGCAACCACTAAAGAAACACCTTCGGAAGAGGTTGAGGTGATTTCTTCGATTCCTTCAATATCGAAAATGGCTTCTTCGATTCGAGTAGTTATTCCGTCCTCCACCGCATCTGGCGTCGCGCCTCTAAATACTGTCGATACGCTGACGGCTTGTATTTCAAAGCTTGGAAAAACCTCAACTGGGATAAGACGCGCGGCCGAAAAACAACCAATCAGAAGTATGATTATCATCAGCAGGTTAGCTGCGACTGAATTACGCGCGAACCATTCAATCATGGTGGCGACCTGTCGGCTGTTTCGCTAGGCTAGTTTTTTGGGAGCACAGCATTGCAAGTGAAATAAACAGCTATTACTCACTGGCGCTGTTCTGATCAGAAGCCGTTGACTGGCCATTTTCTAGGCTTTCAGTCTTAGAGCTGTTAGTTTCGGAGCTGCTTGTCTTTGCACTGGCAGTTTCTTGGCCGTAATTTGCTTTAGCTCCGGCCAGCGTGCTGTTCAGCGACGTAGTCACAACCAGTGCGCCAGCATCCAATCCTGAATTAACCAACGCGTTTTGATCGTCTTGCCAAACAATATCAATACTGCGTTTGGTTAGAACATCGTTTTCGACCGTATAGATATAGCTGCCTTCACGAATACTTTTATTTGGAATAACAAATACATCATCGACCGCACGCCCTTGGATTCTGGCGCTAACAAATTGGCCGATTTTTAGCGCAGGTTGATCTGATTCCTTACCGAAAGGATCGTTGACCTCAGCGATTACATCGATCTGACGGGTGTTAATATCAAAGGTACTATCAGTGCGTGTAATATTGGCATTCCAACGATATTCGTTTTGACCGATTTTGGTACTGAGTAATACTTGAAATCGATCTTTCTGATCGCTTCCTTCGACAAACTCGTTTAAGCCGAGTTGATTAAATTCGTCTTGACTAACAGGTAGACGTACTTCGACACCATTGGTCGCGAACACTTCTGCTAGCGCATTACCTACCGATACATATTGCCCTAGTACCGCAGCGCGCCTGATAATTCGGCCGTCATACGGGGCAGTAATCGAGGTACGGCTTAAGTTTAGTTTGGCCGATGAATGTGCGGCTTTGGCCGAGTCTAATTGCGCTTTGGCAGCAGCCAGCTGCGGTTTTCGTAATACTAACGGGGGCGCAGGATCTGTGTTCCCGAGTCGCTTCCAATCCAGCTCCGCTTGTTTGGCATTAGCTAGTTCTTGACTATAGGCGGCGTCGGCTTGTGACAGCTGCGCTAACGCCTGACTAAGATTTGATTGGAAATCCCGTCTGTCTATTTGAATTAATTGATCGCCCTTCTTAAAGGTGGCCCCCGGCTTAAAATTGTCAGCAACATTGACGATCTCACCGCTGATCTGAGCAACTAAGTTGCCACGAGTTTCAGCCTCGATGGTGCCATTGGCTCTAACCACAATAGGGTAGGTGGAACGATTGGCTGTTATCACGTCAACCCGCACTACGGTTTCCGGAATGGCGCGCTTCTGAGCCTGGGGTTTAAAAATATTAAGCAGTATAATTATTAGCGCCGCCACCAATATAATGCTCGCAATGATGCGTAGTTTGCGCGGTATTCTATATAGCAAACTGCGGTTCCGAGCGGGTGTGGATGTTCTTCCCCCATCCTCTTCGTAATGTAATTGAAAATCGTCGCTCATAGCGCTTTAAAATTTACTTATAAATTGAATCTACTGATTATTCCACTGCTATTTACTTGATGAGATTTGTGTTCTCAGGAGGAATATCGGGAAGTCGATCTCTTACTTTTTCTTCTACATGCTCAGTGAAACTGCCACCCAGAGCAAGATGAATACTGATACGATTTTGTACCAAGGCATTCTTAATATTTAGTTGGTTACGTAAGGAGTCGTATAAACGGCGTTGCGCCTCTAGCACGGTAGTATAGGTTTCGATGCCAGATTGATAGCGATCTAGCGCTAATTCTAAACCACTTTTCGCAAAACCAACGGCCTCAGCTATTGCGTCTCGTTGCTCGATTAACAGAGTTTCTTGCGACAAAGCGTTTTCAACTTCTTCAAATGCCGTCAATGCGGTACTCACTAAATTGGCAAATGCGGCTTCGGATTGATAACCAGCTTGATCGCGGCGCGACCTAAGAGCTCCAGAGGCAAATATAGGGGCAACTAAACCACTGGCCAAGGTTATGATCATGTTGTCGGCATCAAATAACTCACTAAATGTTTCGCGACTATCACCGATTGAGCCATTAAACGTTAGGCTTGGGTACAAGTCTCTTTGCGCTGCGGCCGCGTTCGCCCTAGTTGCCTTATATTGTAACTGGCTGGCTTTGATATCAGGTCTGCGCGTTAGCAGCTCAGCGGGTAGGCCTGCTGCAACTGAAGCTTCTAACTCGGGTAACACAGCCTCGATCGGTAAATCGGCTTCTGGGTATTCCCCCAATAGAGTTTTCAGCGCTCGTTGCGCCTGTAAGTGATCAAATTCAGAGTCAGCGCGTTCGGCTTTCTGAACTTGCACGTCGCTGCGACTCAGATACACATCAAGAGCTGAGCGCAAACCACGTTGGTAATTTTCGTCTATTAAGGCGGCGGTGCGTTCAAAGCTGCCTAGCCGTTGTTCGGCCAAATCCAGTTGCAGTTTAGTGGTGACTAAGTTGTACCAAGCTCGGCTAACACCCGCAACCAACGATAATTCAGCGGCTTTAAATAATTCGGCTTGCGCTTGCGCATCTAACACGGCTGCGCGTTTTCGTTGCGTTAATTTTCCCCAAATGTCGGCTTCCCAGCTAACATTGAGGGTGGCGCTGATGGTGCGGATTTCGGTGGTAATTGTGCTGATATTATTAGCCCCGATATTAGAGTCCGTAAAAGTCGCGCCTCCACCAGACGCTATGCCAGTAGTCACCGCACCTGTGTCGTTATCAATTGCGTTTGAGTTTAAGCCAGCTGAGATAGTCGGCCATAATGCAGAGCCAGCGACACGCACTTCTTCCAAAGCCGTCTTCAGTTGAGACGCCGAAGCCCACAAATCGGGGTTATTAGTCAATGCCGTTTGCACATGGTTATTGAGGCTGATATCAGCAAAGGAATTTAACCAAGCATTATTAATAGGTTCCGGTTCAGGTTCTGGTTCTGGCTCGGGTTCTGGCTCGGGTTCCACCACTATGACTTTTTCTGGTTCTTGCACCTGAGCACTTTCCCATTGCTCAGGAACATCAATTTCAGGTTCTTTGGGTAAGTTTTTTAAACTTGGCGTACAAGCGCTGATTACTGAACACATAAAAACACACAGCAAGACTCGCCAAAACTGAGATTGGCGCCTTTGTGAAGAAAAATTATGGCGCTTAACGGTCGAAATTAAACTGATTGGGTGGTTCATGTACTCAATGGCTTGTATGGTTTTTGGGCTACGGTTTCTCGTGACTGACTTATGAAGCTATTGTTCGAGAAAAGTGTATCGATAAAAATATCTCGATAAAAACTCTGTACCAAGTCTTAGAAATGAAAAAGCAATTTTACATATTGTCTAATAATACGTTATTTAGCGGACATTCCTGTGTAAAAACAAGGCTTATTTACCGACCTCATAGCTATTCTATCAAAAAAGCGACATCAAACTCGGCTTTCGGCAGTGATATACTTCGAATCATAATGATTCGTTGCCTTTGGCAGCTAAACTTTGATTATAACAAGATGCAAGAAACTACCCAAAAAGTCGCGCAAATATTAATCGAGGCACTGCCCTATATTCGCAGCTTTCACGGCAAAACCATCGTCATTAAATATGGCGGAAATGCCATGACACACGATGATCTCAAAGAAAGCTTTGCTCGAGATGTGGTGTTACTAAAGCTGGTCGGTATGAATCCTGTAGTGGTTCATGGCGGTGGACCCCAAATAAGCGGTACCTTGGAACGAGTGGGAAAATCCAGTGAATTTATTGACGGACTAAGAGTGACTGACACTGAAACGATGGAAATTGTTGAAATGGTTTTGGGTGGCTTGGTCAACAAAGAAATTGTCAATTTAATTAATTCGCATGGTGGCAAAGCGGTGGGTCTCACTGGCAAAGACGGCAACTTGATTCGAGCCGAAAAGATTCGCACTGACAAAGTCGAGGTAGATTATGGTCAGGTAGGTGAGGTGGCAAATATCAATCCACAGGTGGTTAAGACCTTAGAGCGAGAGGGTTTTATTCCAGTCATAGCACCCATTGGGGTAGACCAGAGTGGCGACACATACAATATTAATGCAGACTCAGTAGCAGGGGCCTTGGCGAGTACATTGCACGCCGAGAAGTTGATTTTAATGACTAATACGCAGGGCGTATTGGACCAAAACGGCGAATTATTGAGCGGCTTAGATGAGAAGCAAATCACTAACTTAAAAAGTGATGGGACGATTCAAGGCGGCATGATGCCTAAAGTAGACTGCGGTTTGAATGCCGTGCAAAATGGGGTAGTGACCTCTCATATCATCGATGGACGAGTAAATCATGCGCTGTTGTTAGAGGTCTTAACCGATAAAGGCGTTGGTACCCTTATTAAGGCCTAAGTAAGGTCAAAGTAATGCCAAAGTTATTACTCTTAATATTATTTGACCCTCGAGAGCGCTATATGAAGCTAAAAATATTTGATCGTGCAACCTCTATCAGCTTACTCAGTGTCGGTGTATTGATGGCCTGCGGGACAGAACCGGCCGACGTATCGGAGCCGGTTCAACTACCTGTTCAGGTTAATCAATCGACTATTATTGATGGGCAACTAGAGGCATTAGAGAGTGCCAATACAGTTGAAGACTCGTTACAAAATAATGTCGACAAACGGCACCAAGAAATGTTGAAGCAAGGTATTTAGCTTATAAAAACAGATAATCTATTAATTGCTAGAAACTAATAGGTTTCAAAGAGGTAATTTTGTCATACCATCTACCTAGACGAGATAGCTTACTTTAGTATAATATATACGCAAATAAATAATAAAAATAGAAAGATTGCTATGTTTGGTAAATCTACCCAAGCTGAACTAGAAGCTACCATTGAACAATTAGAAAAAGATCTTGCAGCAAAAGATGCTGAGCTGACGAAAGCGCATAATCATATAGCAACGCTAATAGCGAACGCTAAGCGATGGTCAAAAAAGTTCCAAAACCCCTTGTATTCCGTACCGCATAAAGTAATTGCTCAAATGGGGCAAGAGACTGAACAGTACAAACAGCGCACCCGTGCAAAAATGGATGAGCTGGCGGCAAAAAATGCCGTTCTTATGGATAAAATAATGCGCTTACAAGGCCAGCAGGGAACTGGATTTGGCGACGCTGCTGGAAATAAAGACGTTAGTTTTGATTTTGCAACCAGTCACACCGGATCTCATATTCAGCAAGAAGATCGCGATGCGGTAGAAGTTGAGTTAAATGAAATGGTCAAAAAACGTTTCGAACGCTACGTTAAGAAAAAAGAGAGAGAAGAACGCCAGAATTGTTAGCTCGCTAGCTAGAGATGAATTACTGAGGCCTATCACAGGCCCTAATAAGTTGTAATGCCTAAATTTGTTCTCTAATTAAGTCGATGACTTGGGCTAAACTGCTAACAACATGAGTTGGGCGCTCGTCGAGCTCGGCAAAGCTCGTTTCTATTTCCAGTTGTTTAGGGTTATAAAATATACCTTTCATTCCTACGCGAATAGCTCCTGCCACATCATTGGTAGCGTGGTCGCCAATTTGCCAAGCCTGATTTGCTTCCACTTCAGCTTTACCCAAGGCAAGTTCAAATACTTCTTGTTTGGGTTTATGGGCACGGGCTTGGGCACTAACAATAACGTGATCTACTTTATGGTGTAATTCTAAGCGATGAATTTTACCCAGTTGAATTTCTTCCATGCCATTGGTAATGATGCCCGTGATAAATCCTTGTTGACGCAGTTCGGACAGCGTACTTAGAGCATCATCATGCAATACTACATTGTTGGAACTTAATTGTTTGTAGTGATCGAACATGGCCTGTGCGAGCCTTAATGCGTCACTATTGCCATGGGCTTGGGTGCTAATAATCGATTTTTCAAAACAATTTACAAATTGTTGTTCAGGCGAAATGTCGTATTCGAACATGGTGTCCCATAGTTGTTTCGCATGTTGCCTAAGAGCGCTAAAAAATACGTCTTGATTATCACTGCCAAGCTCTTGCTTAAACGGCTTATACATTTCACCAAACAAAGTGACTACAGGAATCCGGTTTTCCACCAGTGTTTCATCTAAATCAAAAAAAATTGCTCTTGGAGGCTTGCTCATAATCTAATCAATAGTATTGTTTTTGGCTTGGCTACCACTATATATGAAAGCAAATGGTTATTTGTCATCGCTGTTACCGCTCAACTGCGTTATGATAAGCAGACGAGGTATTTTATGTCAGATTCAGAACAAATTATTGAACTAGTGCAACTCTCTAATGGAGACGTTGTGCTGCGCGATTCGGAAAATCCAGACCAGTCGCTGGTAACCATAAAGTTTTCAGATCACGTCGAAAATTTGTTGCCTGCAGATAAATTAAATATTGGCAAAGCCATGATCGAAGCTGGTATAGAACGTTTTGGTGAGATTCAATATCAGCGCATGGAAGATGCGCAAGAGGCCAGCGAAGCTGGTTTACTGCACTGATTAACTAGTTATCGTCTTAATATGTGGTATGCCGTAATCAGTCAAGATATTGACGATAGCCTCGAATTGCGTAAATTACACCGCCCAGCACATGTGGAGCGAATCACGGAATTAGACGCACAAGGTCGCGTACTCGTTGCCGGTCCACATCCAGCTTATCATCTTCAGGATTCGCACTCCCAAAATTCTGACACCCAGGATGCAAATGATGCGGGCTTCAGTGGTAGTTTAATCGTTGCTGATTTTGATTCTATAGAAGATGCCCAAGCCTGGGCTGACCAAGACCCTTTTGTACTAAACGGTATCTACGCCAAGGTAATCGTCAAACCGTTTACCAAAGTGTTTCCAAAAACATAAGGTTTATCTCTCTAATTATCTATCTCTTTATCTCTCTAACTTAGGCTAGTTTTTGGGGTTTTGCAGCATCTGATATTGATTCGCCCGACGTGTGCACAGCAGCGTTATTATTCTCCCTAAATTGCAATTCTGATAGTCGACGATACAGGGGAGATTGTTCAACCAGCTCATGGTGATTTCCGATAGCAATAATCCTTCCTTCCTCCATCACAGCTATTTGGTCCGCATTTCGTATGGTCGCTAGCCGATGCGCAATAACAACCGTGGTACGGCCTTGCATTAAATTGTCCAAGGCCTGCTGTACGCGATGTTCGCTCTCGGCATCCAGTGCGGATGTGGCTTCGTCCAATAGCAAGATTCGAGGATTGTTGAGAATGGCCCTGGCAATCGCGATACGTTGACGTTGTCCTCCTGATAATCTAATGCCTTGTTCACCTAGATCGCTGTGATACCCGTCGGGAAGTTGTTCTATAAACTCATGTGCGAAAGCTGCTTTCGCAGCGTCTATAACCTGCTGTTCGCTTGCCTGTGGATTTCCGTAACGGATATTGTGTAACACGTCACCGCTGAACAAACTTGGTTGTTGCGCTACAACGGCTAACTGTTGTCTTAGATCTAAGGGGTTAAACTGGCTTATATCTGTGCCACCTAAGGTAATTTCGCCTTCTTGCGGGTCATAAAATCGTTGAATTAGTTCAAATATGGTGGATTTACCTGCGCCTGATGGACCCACCAAGGCCAGTGATTTGCCCGCCTCGATGGTCATGCCTATCGTATCAAGCGCGTTATGTTCAGGGCGAGAGGGATATTGAAAAGTGACGTTATTAAACTGTATTTGCGCATCTAAGCTTTGGCTACTTACTGGTTTATCAGGTGGTGTGATGACACTCTTAATTGCCAGTAATTCAAATAAGCGCTCGGCCGCGCCGACCGCCCTTTGTATATCGCCAATTACTTCAGAAATAGTGGCCGTAGCCCCCGCAACAATAATCGCATAGAACACAAACGCACCGAGCTGACCGGCCGACATTGCGCCGCTGATTACATCGTTGCCGCCAACCCATAGCATGACCGCGACCGCACTAAAGATCATGCTAATCACCACAGCGATAAGCAGTGCGCGTTGTTTGATTCGTCGTCGAGCTACCTCAAAAGCACTTTCTACGTGCTTAGCAAAAGCCAGTTTTTCATTGTCTTCTTGGGTATAACTTTGCACAGTTTTAATTTGCCGAATTATCTCGCCAGCGTGGCTGCCAACGTCAGCGATTGAATCCTGACTTTTTCGCGACAAAGCCCTTACTCGTCGCCCGTAAACTAGAATGGGTATTAATACGATCGGTACACACGCTAATACCAGCAAGCTGAGCTTAAGGTTGGTAATTAACAACATAATTAATCCACCAACAAAGGTCAGTATTGAGCGTAGAGCCATCGATGCCGATGAACCAATGACGGTTTGCAAAAGAGTCGTGTCGGCGGTTAAACGAGACATAATCTCGCCACTGCGATTTTCCTCAAAATAACTGGGGTGCAGACTGAGTAAATGATCAAATACGGTCTGGCGTATGTCAGCTGATACTCGTTCACCCAGCCAAGAAACCAAATAGAACCGACAAAAGGTGCCAATGGACATTAACACGGCGATGAGAATAATGAGTAAGGCGCCATTATTGAGTTGCTGACGGGAACCAGCGACAAAACCTTCGTCGATTAAAATTCTGACCCCTTGACCCATGGCCAAGGTCACCACGGCGGTAAAAATTAGCGCAATACTGGCAGCGATGAGTGTGCCTTTATAGTGCAATAAAAATTGCGTGAGGCGAAGCAGTATAGAATAGTTTTTTTCAGCCATGCGAAAACCACTAAGATGGTTTATATTCTGTAGTGTCGTTATTATCTCAGGTATTTTTTGCGTAAAGCGACATTTTTATCACACATCAATATCGTACAATTTTTTACCTTGAAAACAATTAATTTAAGACCGCGGCCGCCCGATGAAATTATTGGCGAACAGTATATGTCTCGCTGGCATTTGCGACGCAAGAAAGGTCGTCACAACCTGTATTTGCATCGTTATGTTGGCAGTGACGATGATCGCGCTTTACATGATCACCCGTGGAAAAGCATTGGTGTGGTGCTTTGGGGTAAACTGTATGAGGTTACCGAAAGTGGCGAACGCCGCCTTTGGCCATGGTTGCCAAAACACCGTAGCGCTTACTATTCTCATCGTTTAAGACTAAAAAGTGACTACGCTTTAACCCTATTTTTTACCTTTCCTAAAGAACGAGAGTGGGGCTTTCATTGCCCAAACGGCTGGGTGCATTGGCGTGAGTTTACGGATAAATCGGGTAAGAAAACCGGTGCTGGCTGTGGAGAGGACTAGTTCATACATAGATATTGTATTAAGATTTAATCATGCCTTATACATCAGAAATTATCGACGAATTAAAAATCTTAGCTAGATTCAATTTAGACACGTCTCAAGAGGGCATCAAAGTACATTCCTCTGCTAACTTGGAGGTCATTGCCGCGGCTCAGCGTTTATTTAGCAAAGGGCTTATCACTCAAGAAGACGGTGGTTATTTAACCAGTTTAGGAAGAACGGCCTCTGAGCACGCACAGGACTTATTGCGAATACTAGAAGTAGATGTTTGAATTTTAAATATCAGAGTTTTTTATAATCGTTAGTTCGCCTGATTGCGCTCCGTCAGACAGCGCTATTTCCACGATACGTGTGGCCAATTTTTCAACCGACACAAATTGATTGGGCATAATATACGGCAATGGGCCCAACAACAGGTTTAGAGGAATGGATTTTCCGTTGGTTAAATAACGTCGCCCGTAAATCATGCCAGGTTGAAACACAATGGCGCTGTGCTCATCAGACATTTGCGAAAACTCACTGGCGGCCGTTAAAGCAAGTTCTTTTCCTTTGGCATAGGCAAATTTATTCGTGCGTAAGGGCCAAAGAATTTGGGCACCTAGTAATATCACTTTTTTAATGCCAGCTTCGCCTGCGGCTTTAATAGCAGTGGCATTGGTTATCCCATTTTCAAATACTTTTTGTTCAAAAGAGCGTTTAGAAAATGTGGGGGTTGGCGCGGAGCCTACAAGACAGATTAGGCTGTCGGCACTGGCCAGTAATTTTTTATCGGGGTCGCTAGCATCGCCTCTACTCCAACAAACATCGTTACTCCAATCTTCATCCCGCAGATGGATCGGCTTATGTCCGGTGCGGCTAAGACAAACGGCATTAACATTGGATTCAGACAGGCATTTGGCAACGTGGGTGCCAACAAAGCCATTGCCACCATAGACAATAACTTTTGATTTTTTGGCTTGCACAGCTGCGGCGGATTTATTAACAGAATTACTCACCCAGAGAGTATAGAATCGTTAGCGTTTAGAGGATGTATGCAATACACCATATTTACGTAAATCTATGTAAAATTATGGTCGTGCCTTTTTTGCAGGGCTGAGACTTCTTTCTCTATGATGGAATGGCTGGCACTGGCATAATCGCAACACCTATTTTTTCTAGAAAAATTACACTTCCATATAGTCATTGTGGCTTTGAAAGATTCACCATGAAGTTGGCTTATAGACCTGATATAGACGGCTTACGCGCGATTGCCGTGCTTAGCGTGATGTTCTTTCATCTAGAGGAGAGGGCGCTGCCGGGTGGTTTTGTCGGGGTGGATATTTTTTTTGTAATCAGTGGTTATTTGATTACTAAGCTCATTTATAGTGAGTTACAGGCAAGCGGTTCGTTTTCGTTTCGTAATTTCTATTTGCGCCGCCTGCGCCGTCTCTTTCCAGCGCTATTCGCTACCTTACTCTTAAGTTTATTGCTTGCTTCTCGTTTATTAGCGCCTGCCGATTTGGTGGAGTTTGCACAATCCTTAGTCACATCGATACTCAGTATTAGCAATCTGTTTTTTTGGAGTGTGGCAGGTTACTTCGATTCTGATAGTTCACTAAAGCCTCTACTGCACACCTGGTCATTGAGCATTGAAGAACAGTTTTATTTTTTGTGGCCCGCATTATTGGTATTTTTGTTTCATCGTAAACGAGCACTTTTAGTGCCCGGTTTTATTATTGGAATGGGCTTAGTAAGCTTGTTACTCAATCATTTTTTCTTTACTCAAACAGTCGGTGTGACCGCTCTGTTTAGTGGTGTTGAGTCTTTTAATGTCGCTTCTACGGCTTTTTATTGGTTGCCGTTTCGGGTCTTTGAGTTTTCCCTTGGAGCAATCGTTGTATGGCTTGGTAGTTTGCATGATTCTACAAACAAGGCGTTTCCTTGGTCTAACGAAACCGCTTTTATACTCGGTTTAACTATGATTGCATGGTCGTTTTGGCAGCTGGATAGTACGCAGCCATTTCCGAGCTGGAATGCATTCATACCTTGTACGGGCGCAGCACTAATAATTTATAGTGGTTTAGCCTATAGAGATTCAGCCAACCAAGGCGCAGACTCTGGTCATCGTTTTATTGGCTTGCTAAGTAATAAGTGGATGGTTGGCATGGGTCTAATTAGTTATTCCTTATATTTAGTGCATTGGCCAGTGATTGTGTTTTATACGTATTCGAGTGGCAAAGAACTGGGAGTTGCCGAGATTGTGGTCTTAGCCATTACATCTTTGATTCTGGCGTGTTTGATGTATCGTTTTATCGAACAGCCTTTTAGACGACCAAAACAAAGCAACAAAAAGTTCGTATTAAGCGCGATAGCTGCGGCCGGATTACTAGTATCCGTTGGGGTTCACGGTGCAAGCTCGGGTGGTTGGCTGTGGCGGTATCCCAGCGATATGATTGCCCAACTAAGTTATAAGCATGGCGACTATAGCGAGTATTTTTGGAAGAGCTTCCATGGATTTGAACAGCCCTTTAAAGACAATGGTAGACCCAAAGTCTTGATTATTGGGGATAGTATGGCGGCCGATTTGACTAATGTGCTTGTCGAAGGGCAGTACACTAAGGAGCTTGATTTAAGTTCGATTGTGATAGGTGAAAATTGTAAGGCGGTATTTCCTTTAAGCGATAAACAGTATCAAGGACTGTATCAACATCGCGCTGAAGTTTGTCGTGAGCAACATCAGAAAGTCTTAGATCAAGAAGATTTGCTCAGACAAGCCGATACGATTATTCTGATTTCTTATTGGTGGGAAGATCACTGGGGTAAATACGTAGAATCAACTGTTGATTATTTGAAGTCCGTCAGCGGTGCGAAAATATTAGCGTCAGGCTTAAAGACTCAAATTAATAATGGCATTTGGTTTTTGTCACAGCACGCTTTCAGTAGGAATATAGATAAACTCCGCACACCACTTCATCCGCGTACGGTTAAGATAAATGCCGAACTTAGGAAAGTTGCAGAAGACTATCAGTACTTCGACCTCACTGGCAGTTTTTGCAACCAACAAGGTTGTCAACGCGTGACTGAAGATGGCTTTGTAATTATCTTTGATGATTCACATTTTAGTGAAAAAGGGGCAAAGTTTATCGCTAAACGCGTTGCCGGTGAGGCTTGGTTAGAGAGCGTATTAGAATTTCGCAAAGACGGTTAGTTTTAACCACCAGTGATCGTTCGAGCTATATTGATCTTACCATCATCGCCCAGCAAACCACGACGCATTTGTGTCATGCGCTCTATCCATTGATCAGTATCCATACTGCGATACCCCATATACTTTTTAATCTCGGGGTGGGGGAGAATTAAGAAGTCTTCGTTTTCTATACCTTTAAGAATTACTTGTGCACAATCTTCTACACTGATGACGCCGGGTAACTCAGCCTTGCTTTGTTCCTCAGTTAAACCGAGTATGTCGGTTTTTACGTACTGTGGGCACACCACCGACACTTTGATGCCGTCGTCGCTGTGACTGATGGCCAAAGATTGAGCTAAGGATACAGCGGCGTTTTTAGTGGCCGAATAGGCAGCATCACCGATTTGACAAAGCAAGCCGGCGGCAGATGCTACATTGAGTAGATAGCCATCTCCCCGCTCAATCATTTTAGGTAATAGGGCACGGCTGGCATAAACATGCGCCATAACATGTACTTGCCAGTTGAGCATCCAGTCATCATTGCTGGCCGACGCAGCATGGCTTGGTTCACCTCTGGCGAAGCCTGCATTGGAGCAAAACAGATCGATATCACCGAAGTGTGCCTCTGCTTGCTCTATTAATTCTTTAATGCCGTCTTCCTTGCTAACGTCACAGGCAATGGCGATACCGTTAATATCATTTGCTATCGTCTCGGCCGCCGGTAAATTTAGATCAGAGACCACCAATTTGGCACCTTGTTTGGCGAATACTTTCGCCATAGCGGCACCAATACCACCAGCGCCGCCAGTAATGACTACATTTTTATTTTTCAGGTTCATAACGTTGTTTGTTTTGAGTTAATGGTTGTACTAAGGATAATTTATGTGATGCCACAATCGGCGTTAATCATTTTTTCATTGTCATCATCGCGTTTAAAGGCATGTTTAACTTCTGATTTAGTGCGACTAAATCTAGGCGTGGGAGCTGGCTGAGTTATGCCGTCTAATTTAATATAAGCTTTACGAGCTTGCATATGATGATGATTGGGAGCTTCGGCGTAATCTAAAACAGGTGCAAAGCACACATCGGTTCCCTCCATCAGTCCACACCACTCATCACGCGCTTTTTGTTTGAATATTTTCCTTAGTTTGGTTTTCAGTTGGGGCCACTTGGCAGGATCAAGTTGATTGTCAAGTTCGTCAGCTTCTAGGCCTGCATGCTGACGTAGCAAGGCATAGAACTGAGGCTCTAGAGAACCTATCGAAATATACTTATCATCACTGGTTTCATAACAGCCGTAATAGTATGCGCCGCCATCTAGTAAATTTGACTCGCGATGGGTGCTCCATTGACCAATGCTGTTTAGTGTGGTGATTATACTCATTAAGCTTGCGGTACCTTCAGTAATGGCGCTATCAATCGCCTGACCTTGGCCAGACTCGAGCCTTCGGCAGATTTGAGATCTAGTTTGAGAGCACGGTTACCACGCCGATTTAAATCTTTATCCGTAGCTAGTAGATTATTGTTGCGCTCGAGCACCACAACGTCAGCACCCATATCAGCAAGCAACATGCCTGCATAGGGCACTGGCCCAATGAATGGCATTTCGACAACTTTTAAACCCGCAAATGGTCCCATGGTTTTGGCTCTTTAGCTGGTAGTTTAATCGAGAATACTTTCATAACTGTCAGAAAAGATATCTCTACCGATAATCATTTTCATTACTTCCGACGTGCCCGCGTATATGCGGCTAATTCTTGCGTCGCTAAACATGCGGCTGATTTCATATTCTTCCATGTATCCAGCGCCGCCGTGTAATTGCACGCCTAGGTCCATCATTTTCCATTCAACTTCGGCGCCCATTAATTTAAGTTTGGCCCCCATGTTGGCCGATAATTCCCCTCTGTTATGCAGCTCGACGCAATGGTCCACATAGGTTTGTACCAAGTCGATTTCGGTATCCATCTCGGCCATTTTGAACTGGGTGTTTTGAAAGTCTGAAATTTTCTGGCCAAAGGCTTTACGCCCCATGACAAAATCTCGGGTTACGTTAAATGCTTTGCGTGCATTTGCAATACAGCCAACACAATTGATTAAGCGTTCCTCGGCCAGCCCTTGCATTAGATAGATAAAACCTTTGCCTGGTTCGCCTAGAACATTTTCCTTCGGTACTTTTACGTCCTTGAAAAATAGCTCGGCGGTGTCTTGTGCTTTTAAGCCCATTTTATCAAGATTGCGGCCGCGTTCGAAACCTGGCATGCCGCGTTCCACCACCATTAATACCATGGAGTGACTATTTTCACCTCCTTCTAACTTGGCGGCTACAATGACATAGTCGGCTAAAATTCCGTTAGAGATATATGTTTTAGAACCATTTAATACAAAATGATCACCAGCATCTCTGACCACACTGCGCATGCCAGATAAGTCGCTGCCGGCGTCCGGTTCGGTCATGGCAATAGCGAGAATTTTTTCACCAGAGACGCAACCAGGCATAAAGCGCTGTTGTTGTTCTTCGTTGCCAAACTTGCTTATGTAAGGGCCCACCAAGCGACTGTGTAAAGAATTAAACCATTCTCCACATTGTTGCCGAACAGTTTCTTCAATAATAATTTGTTCATAGCGAAAATCGTCATCGCCCAGACCGCCGAATTTTTGGTCTGGCCAAATCATTAAAAACCCTTGTTCGCCAGCCTTAGTAAACGCTTCACGAGCGACCAT
>CAZJWW010000025.1:0-25420 GCA_964549895.1 uncultured Gammaproteobacteria bacterium | reverse complement strand
ACTATGGTTCCAAGCCAAGAAGTTAAGCATAATTTTCATCTCATTTAGAATTAGTTTTAACCATCTGATTTAAGATAGTAAGTTGTTTTCGCATGCACGCGATAATAGTGGCTTTTTTGGGCTTACCTTTTGCGATGAGTCGTTGATACATTGATTTTAATGTCGGATGACATTGTATTGCAGATAACATAGAAACGAACAGAATGGTTCTAGCGTTATGCCGTCCTCCTCGAATAAAACGTTTACTCTGATACCTGCCGCTATCACGATTCATGGGTGCAACTCCTACTAAAGCCGCGACCTCTTTACGAGACAGCTTACCCAGTTCAGGTAATTCACTAATTAACGTATAAGCTAACACTTTGTCAACGCCTTTAGCGCTAGTGAGGAGTTCAACAAGCGCTTGGTATTCAGGAACTTTAGCTATTTTCTTATCAAGCTGTTTGTCTACTCAGGCAATTTCTTTCTCGATAGATTGCAGAATGAGATTAAACGGTTTTTGGGTTATTCCAGGCATACGTTTTAAACGATTTTTCTGCATGGTGCTCATTTCTATGTGCTGATTACGAAGTGCTAGTAAATCACTAATATCACGTAGGTTTTTAGGCTTGAGCGTTGATAGCTTTGGGTGGGTTGATTCATCAAAATGAGCAATGTCTTGTGCATCGAGCTTGTTGGTTTTAGCGAGTCGACCAATGGACTTAGCAAAGTGCCTGACTTGAGCCGCATTACATACAACAACAGGCATTAGAGCCTGATGAGCCGCAATAGAAAAAGGCAATTCAAGACGACCTGTGGACTCAATCACGACTCGCTCAGGTGAGTAAGACTGAATGCGCTTTATAGCTTCTTTGATTCCTTTTTTATCGTTTGTAACAGTAAAGAAAACATCGTTAGGCCGGGCATATAGTGACGCCTAACTCTTCGAGAGATTTACCTTCATTGGATAAATCGAGATATCCGTTTTCATCATTTCTTAACATTGAAACGACATTGTTAACTCCATAGCCCAACAACTCGTCTGTCCGAGCGTTGCCTAATTCAATTGTGACAGTGGCTGGGCCCATATATAAATAACCTTTACCAATTTCCGCTATCGGATAAATCTTTCCATCTCTACACAAAATAATTAGTACTAAATACAGCTGTTATTTATATGAGTTTATCAACAATTGCTTACCATTGCCTTCGTCAGACTGGAAATGTCATGTGCTCGATCCAATTCGATACTTGTTTTAAATTAACCTTTAGCAAGCCACCACAATGCCTGATAAATTGGACTAGTATCAATTGATGACTCGGTTCTTGAAAGGCTTTCCTTGGTTATTTTCATAACGAATATCGTTTGATCTGTTTTAGGAATGGAGTCAGGATGAAGTGACTCTGCAAATCAAAGGGTCTAAAATTAAAGAGTTCTGACCATTTTGATTATTCTATTCATCAATACCGTGCGACAAAAACATAAAGGCGTATTCCTCGGCGTAGTCTTTAAGCCTGCCATAGCGACCGCTATTAGAAAAATGCCCTGCTCCCATGTTGATACGCATGACTAATAAATTATCGTCGGTTTTTTGATCACGCATTTTGGCGGTCCATTTGGCTGGCTCCCAGTACGTTACGCGTGGATCATTTACACCACCGCTAACAAACATGGGCGGATATTCTCGCGCTTTGATATTGTCGTATGGCGAGTAGGATTGAATGAGTTTAAAAGCCTCAGCACTTTCAATTGGATTGCCCCACTCTTTCCACTCAGGCGGTGTTAAAGGCAGCGACGCATCGAGCATGGTGTTTAGCACATCCACGAACGGTACGCCTAAGTTCACGGAACGCCATAATTCTGGCGCTTGAACAACCGCAGCGCCCATGAGTTCACCCCCTGCACTGCGACCTGAGATTGAGATATTACCCGCCGCCACATAGTTTTCTTTTACTAAGTGCTCAGCCACATCAACAAAGTCATTAAAGGTGTTAGTACGCTTGTCGAGTTTGCCATCGAGGTACCATCTGTATCCCATCATCGCGCCACCACGAACATGAGCGATGGCGTAAACAAAGCCTCTATCTAATGCACTCAATCGAAGAGCAGAAAAATTGGGTTCAATGGTGGCTGCGTAGGCACCATAACCATAGAGCCACAGCGGATGACTGCCATCTCGCTCAAAGCCTTTTTTATAAACCAGTGACACTGGCACATTGGCACCATCGCGCGCAGGCACCATAATGCGCTCAGTTAGATATTGTGATTTATCATAGCCTGAAGGAATTTTCTTAACCTTTTTGGTGACTAAACTGGCGTCGGAGATTTGATAATCAAAAACGGTCGACGGCGTAATCATTGACTCGTAGGACAAACGAAGATGGTCTTGCTTGAATTCAGGATTTATTCCAATACTGGCGGTAAATACCGTTTCAGGAAATACCACTTCTTTAGACTCGCCTTCAGTACCACCTTGCGAATCAGATGGATAGCCACGAACATACACTTTCTCTAAGCCGTTATCGCGACTTTTAAGCGCAATAAAATCATCAAAGGTTTGTAGGTTTAGTAGATAGGAATCATCAGATCCTTCAATCAATGTTTCCCAATTTTTCTCACTAGGCTCACTTTCGGGCGCGCGCACCAGCCGAAAGTTTTTATGTGTGTCGTTGGCTAATATGTAAAAGTGCCCATGTGCATGATCAATAGATTGCGAAAACTCTTTATCTCGAGAGACAATCATTTGCGGTGTGCCAGAGAAATCCGCTTTCAGTGCATAGGCTTCTTCAGTTTCTCCTTGCGTGGAAACGATGAGCATATACTGTTTAGAGCTGGTACGCCCAAAGCCAATAAAGAAACCATCGTCTTCTTCAAAGAAAATCGTTTTATCAGCAGCTTGATTAGTCCCCAACTCATGGACTTTAATGTGCTTGGCATGCCAACGGTCTTTCTCCAACAAGGCATACATCAGTTTTTTACTGTCTGAACTAAACGCAAGCTCACCACTGACGTCGATAAGTTTGTCGTCTAAGGTCTTGCCAGTCGATAAATCGATCACCACAACTTCATAACGTTCATCGCCTGCCGTGTTAAACGAATACGCCAGATATTTATTGTCGGGACTAATTTCCCAATCGCCCAATACGAAATACTCGTGGCCCTCAGCTAATACGTTCTCATCGAGAAAGATACTTACTTCACTCGTTTCGAGGTTTTTACGCTCGCGAACACGATAGTCTGCCCCTGGTTTGAAAAACCAACGATACTCATAGCCGTTACTAACATAGGGCACGGAGGTTTCTTCTTCATCGGTTCGCCCCTTAAACTCTGAAAAAATGGTGTCAACCAACGGTCGATTGGGTTCTAAAAACTTGGCGTAGTAGGCATTCTCTGCTTTCAAATAGTCCAGCACGGGTTCATCGTTTACCTCTGGATACCCTTGATCTTTTAACCAATGATAATCATCGCTTAAGGTTTCACCATGATGCTCAGCAATATGGTTTTGTTTTGCGGCAATCGGTGCGGCGTGTTCAAGTTGCTTTAAACGGCTGAATTTAGACATAGTGGTACTAGTTAGTTTTGTTTTGGCTTGGCGTGGCGAGGCTTGTTGAGAGTCGGGTTGGCAAGCCGTCAAAATTAATAGGTTCGCCAGAACAAATACAGTCAAACGAGCTTTATAGGATAAGAGCACGGATAAAATCATTTTATACAATCCTTTAATTAGAACTCTAAAAACATGTTGCGCCACTAAACATTAATATTAGCTGCTACGGCGACCAAATTATTGCAAACCAGTGGGATAGTTAGATTTATTCCACCCACGGTAAGGATGTTGTGCCAGAAGTTGTTCATCTTTAAACATCAATACTAGAGCGGCACCCGCTACAAAACCACCCACATGTGCCCAAAAAGCAGTACCACCGGTTGCGCCTGAACTAGAAAACCCGCCCCATACTTGCACGAAAATCCAATAACCTAACATAGCAATTGCTGGCACCCTTAAGGTTGTAACAAAAACCAATAGGTGTACTTTAACGCGTGGATACAAAACTATATACGCCCCCATGACACCACCGATCGCGCCAGAGGCACCTACCATCGGAATAGTCGAATCAGGGTCTGATGCCATTTGCGCTAAGGCTGCCAGAAGACCGCAAAGCAGATAAAAAACTATAAACCGTACGCTGCCCATGGAATCTTCTACGTTATCTCCAAATATCCAAAGAAACCAAAGATTACCAATAATATGCATCCAGCTACCGTGCATAAACATTGAACTAATTATGCCTGACCAACCTGAGCCGCCATCGATACCACAAACGGGCGGCGATCCGAATGCATCAATTGCGTCGCCTACACTCGCGGGAATAAAACCATATTGGCATACAGAAGCGTTTAACCCTTGCGGCGATCCGGCGCCCTGAAGCACAAGCCACGCTAAGATATTTAGGCCTATTAGAGTAAATACGGCATAGGGAGTATTAATTTGGGGGTTATCGTCTTTTATTGGAAACATTAGCTTTTATTTTAGGTTTGATTGGTTTTTAATTTTATAACTATGCTGGAGGCGCAGTCTTTTTTATTACCGGCACCGCGTTCATTCTATCCAAAAATGCTTGCAGCTTTGGCCGCCGTTCTAAGCTAATTCGGTTGCGAAACACAGCCCAATCTAAACAACATAATAGTCGGGTAGCGACAATGTTATTTTCATCGGCTTTTAGAATACTTGAGCTCTCCAATGCATCAAGACCCTTTTCAACACGCGATGCTTGGCGAGTGAGGTAATTACTTGACTTTGGGGTTAGGTCATCATTCTCTAGTAAAAACAAATTTATGGCTGTATCCAATAGTGTGTTTATCATCGCGTACTCGTCCATATCTTCGATTGAGGATATAAACGGCTTGCCGCTCTTGCTATAGAAGTAAAATAAAATACTGGTTGAGTCCGTTAACTGAAGGTCACCATCTTCTAGAAAGGGAACTTTCATGCTGGGTGATTTTTCGGCACTCATTGCGTAATCAGCTTCTATAAAATCATACTCCAAACCGAGTTGGTCAATGACAATACGACAATGACGCACGTAAGGAGATGTATAGCTGCCGTATAGTTTCATAATTGTTTTCGAGGTTATGTATTTGCTGTACGCGGTAGTGAATGTTAAGTCGAATTTAATTTAAGTATTGATTAATTGCTGAGATGATTTTATCAGGCGAATTGTAATCAATGCTGATCGGCACATTTTGCATACCCATATCATCTTTGCCGTTAAACTCTAGAAAAAGGCTGGGGAAACTAACGCCTCCCATGGATTGCGCCGTTTTGATATTGTGGTGTAACTGTTGTTCTATGATTGGGCTTTGAATTAGCTGAGTAAATTTAGTGTCATCCAAGCCAATCGACTGCCCTACTTCAACCAATGTTGATAAATCAGATGGATTTTTAGCATTCAAATAATAAGCATTTTGAATGCCCGAAATCATCTCATCTTCTTTAGAGTTATCCATCTGCTTCGCCGTTAATACCGCTCTGCAAGCTGGATAGGTGGAACGCCGTGGTTTGCAATATTCCCAAAAGTCGAAATTGAACTCAGTACCAGGAATTCCCTCTTGAATTGATCGCCATACTTCAAGCAATTTTTCTTGCATATCAGCAGGCATTGGCTCTTCAGAATCAGGCGCTAAACCACCGACTAGGTACTTGGTCTCAATATTTGTTGGTAGTGATTTTTTGACGGCATTCCAAGTTTTACTAAAACCCCAGCACCAGCTGCACATAGGGTCATGGGTGTAATATAGGGTTGGCATAAGTATTCTTGCTTATTTTGATAATCGGTTAAGTACTGGTCATATGAGGTTAATGGCTCATTAACACTTTTATACTCTTTAAATTAGCTCTGATCCATTTTCAAAATTCTGGCCCATTCTCACAATAAAGTTGCTTGACGCTAGAAATCAAAAGCTATGGCTGACCAATTATACGTCATAGTTTCATACAACTAGCCACGTTCACTTTATGATCAAGAAACTAATGGCAGCTTAAAGAAAAATTTTGTTCTTTCCCCAGGTAAAGATTCAAACTCGATGCTCGTGTGGTGTGCCTCTAGAATATGCTTAGTGATGTTCAAACCCAAACCTGTGCCGGGCTGTTGCTGATTCTTGTAAAAGCCAAACTGTTGAAATTTTTTAAATAGCTTATCTTGATCTGCTGGTTCTATCCCCTCACCAAAATCAGTAACGCTGTATTCAACCTTGCCTTCTTCAATACTCAGTTCAACAATGATTTTTCCACCCTTTTTCGAAAATTTAGCCGCGTTTGAAATCAGATTCGCTGAAACCTGGAGCAGGCGTTGCTCATCACCACGCACCATCAAAGAATCCACGCCTTTGGGGCATATTAGTTCTGCCTCACAACCAAACTTGCTGATATAAGCCTGATTTAACTCTATGGAATTATTCGCAATATCAATTAAATCAACTTCAGAACTATTCATTCCAAGTTGCCCGACTTGCATTGCCGAAAGATCCAAAATGTCGTTGACTATTCGCAATATCTGGTCCGAATTTCGAATAGCAATATCCAGCATAGGTGTAACTGATTCGTTCAAATTCATAGACTCATGTTGCAAAATTTTTAACGACCCATGCAATGAAGTAATCGGTGTACGTAATTCATGACTCACCATAGCTAAAAATTCATCTTTTGCTTTTTCGAGCGACGACATCTCACTTAATTTGAGTCTCAGATTCAATTGCGCTACGACCTGCCTAGACAGCGCTAATAAGGACTTTTTTTGCTTTTCTGTAAGAACCCGTGGCTCTTTATCAATCACGCATATTGTTCCAATTCGAATATCATTTTCTAAAATGAGGGGAGCTCCAGCATAAAATTTAATCTTTGGCTCACCGGTCACTAAGGGATTGTCTATAAATCGTTCATCGAGCGCTGTATCTTCTACAACTAACAGATCGTCTTGATTAATCGCATGAGCACAAAATGCATACTCTCGAGGCGTTTCTTTAGCTTCTATACCATGATGAGACTTAAACCACTGACGAGATTGATCAATTAAGCTCACCAATGAAATTGGCGTTTCACAAATTTGTGCAGCTAGAAACGTCAAGTCATCGTACGCTTGTTCTTCCATCGTATCTAAGATTCCCAGCGCTTTTAGTTTAGCGAGTCTTTCTGATTCATTCGCAGGAATACGTCCACTTATCATTGCAGCCTCTGATCGTTTCTTTTGTTGTCTCCTAAGAAGGAAGAATTCCACACAGCTTGAATGGTGTCACTAATGGTGACTGGATCAAATGGTTTTGGAATAACATCTAAAACACCTTCATCACAGGCCAACAGTTCTGCAATTTCGTTGGGGAAAATTTTCGCAGTAAGGAATATTACGGGGGTTGATTCGAATAATTCAATTTCTCGAATCTTACTTAGTGTTTGCGGCCCGTCAAGGCGAGGCATCATAACGTCCAACAGAATTAAATCAGGATTGTAATCCTCAATTTTTTCTAATGCTTCCGCGCCGCTCTCACAAATTAAAACATCATATTCGCCAATTTCGCTAAGCGCATATTGAGAGACCAATAGAATATCCAATTGGTCGTCAACGTGAATTATTTTCTTGAGGTTGCGCAAACTACATTTTCAATCAGAGCAATTACTCGATTCTACTCCTTGTTTTAATGATAGAAAGTACCAGACAATCTAAGTATTCCACACTTTAACCACTCCTCCAATAACTCAAGGGCGTGAGCCCTAACAATCACGAATCGAATTATTAACCAAGATGTCGTATTGGCATGTTTTATGTGAGTTTGGCCGGTCGATCTCGCGACAATTATGGACAATAGTTAAACTAAATATACTGATTCGTATGATCGATTTCTTTATTCACCTATCGGGTAATGAGTTAAATTCCTCTCTCTTGCTATCAAACCAATCTTTCATTGCTTCGGGTTTCTGCATCAATTCTCGCATCTCGTCCATAGCCGCAAGATGAGCTTCATCACTTTTCTGGAACATCTCCATTCCGTGCTGTTTGCTGAGTTCTGCAATTTCATCAAATGAACTTGCATGAAATTCTAAGTCACACGCACCGCCTAATTGTTTGCATGTCATTATTTTCATACTTTTCACCTTAAATTTTAAAATTATGCCAATACCAATTGCAGTTTCTCACTATTAAATTCGATCACATCGCCTGCAACTAACTTTTTACGCTTTTGTGTTTCTAATTGTCCGTTCACAGCTACTAAACCTTTTGCTACGACCATCTTAGCTTCGCCGCCACTGGCTACCAATCCCTCAAATTTCAAAACTTTATAGAGCTCTATGGGCTCGTGATTAATCACCACTTTTTTCATCTCACAAATCATAGCAGACTCACGACCGTTTTGATTAGCCGCGAATTACGATACACTGACGGGAATCGAAAATTCAGCGTGTTATAAACTCATGGCAGAGACACTTCATAGTCAACACACCACTACCTTTCCACAACTGCTTACACAGGCGAATGCCAGCTTGGTGGTATCAACTTATCAAGCAGGTAAACTTATTTTATTGCGCGCGAACAATGAATCGCTCAATACGCATTTCGTAAATCTACCCAAACCTATGGGCGTGGCATTTCAAAATGGTCGCTTGAGCGTTGGGTCCGGCGCCAATGTCATTGATTATTTTAATATGGCTAATGTTGGTGCCAAGGTGGAGCCGGTTAATACCCATGACGGCGCTTTTTTACCTAGGCGCACGCACGTAACTGGCGACATTGATATTCATGAAATGGATTTTGATAATGACAATGAATTGTGGATTGTTAATACCAAGATGTCTTGCCTTTGCACGTTGGACATTAACCACAGCATAGTACCGCGTTGGCGACCACCTTTTATTAGCGGTTATGACTTAACTGACCGCTGCCATTTAAACGGCTTGGCCATGCGCGATGGCGAGCCAAAGTATGTGAGTGCCTTAGGTACGTCAGATAAACCTGCTGGTTGGCGCGAGAATAAAGCCTTTGGTGGCATGATCATGGACATCGACAGCAATGAAATAATTACCGAAGGCTTATCGATGCCACACTCGCCTAGATGGTACCGAGATAAATTGTGGGTATTGGAATCGGGCGCGGGCCAACTGATCACCGTGGATGAAAAAACTGGTGAGAAAACCGTGGTTGCGCAAGTGCCCGGCTTTTGCCGAGGCATCGATTTTATTGAACGCTATGCCATTATTGGTTTGTCTGAAGTACGCGAAACAGCGGTGTTTGCAGGCCTACCCTTAACCGAGCGTGAACAAGATCGAAAATGTGGTGTTTGGATAGTCGATATCGAGAGTGGCGATACCGTCGGCTACTTGGTTTTCTCGGGTGGTGTTCAAGAAATATTTTCCGTACAGCTGGTGCCTTGGAAATACCCCGCACTATTGGATTTAAATGATCCCCTACTGCACACCTCTTATTCGATTCCGGATGAAGCTATTAAGGACTTCACTCCACCAGACCCGAAACAAGTGCGTATTGAAACCGCAATCGCGCATCATCGGCGCGGCGAATTTGATAATGCGATTAAAGGCTATAAAGAAATTTTAAAAGACGAACCGGACAATATCATGGTGCTATATCACTTGGGCGTGGGTCTTTCTGATACGGAAAAATGGGATGACGCTATTCATTATCTAGAGCAAGTGATCGCGCTACAGGACAACCATGCCGAAGCACACAATAGTTTGGGTCATGCACATGCAGGAAAACTTGATTTCGACGAAGCGATTAAATCCTATGATGCCGCCATTGCTGCCGATCAAAAATACGCTACCGCACATTTTAATCGCGGCTGTATCAAACTTAAGCTAGGCGACTATGCGGAAGGTTGGGAAGAATATGAATGGCGTTGGAAAATGCCGACCTTTCAACCGTTTAGCTGCCCGCAACCGCAATGGCAAGGCGAAGACATCAAAGATAAAACAATTTTGGTGCATACCGAACAAGGTAATGGTGACGCTATTCAATTTGCACGATTTTTACCAGAAGTGAGAGCTCGTAGTAAAAAACTCATTATTGTTTGCACTGAGCCATTGCGGTTGCTGTTCAAAGAAATGGACTGTGTGGATGAGGTTCGCTTGCCTGGTAACTTGCCCGCCGATTTATTCGATACCTATTGCCCTATTATGTCGCTCGCTGGGGTATTAGAGATAAATGAAGTGTCACTGCCTAAAGAAACGCCCTATATTAGTATTAGCAAACAAGTGGTGGTGCCTACGCTTGAAGATAAAGGTAAACCAAAAATTGGTTTAGTCTGGGCCGGCAGTCCGACACAGCAGATAAATCATCATCGCTCCTGCCCTATCGAAGATATGGTGGCGATTACTAACGATGATCGATATGATTTTTACAGCTTGCAACTACCCATCTCTACTGAAGATCAGGAAGTTATTGGTAAGCATAAAATCACCAACCTAGAACAAGAGTTGGTTAGCTACTCCCACACAGGAGCGCTGATTCAACAAATGGATTTGGTCATTAGCGTTTGCACTTCAGTGGTTCACCTCAGTGGCGCGCTCAATATTCCGTCAATTGTCTTGCTTTCACCGCACGCAGACTGGCGCTGGTTAATGGATGAGGAACAGAGTACCTGGTACCCCAATACAAAAATCCTGCGGCAGAAAAAATCCGGTGACTGGGCTGAGATTGTAGGGCGTGCTGGGAAAGAGATAGATAAAATACTAAGTTAACGAACGTCGCCGAAGGTTTAGATGGAGGGAGTCGTAGTGGGGAGATCTCTCACGTCGTTCGAGATAACAGGAAGTTCGAGATGAGTTTAAAAAACCTCGGCGAATTTCTCTACCGAGGCTTTTAAACGGATTACCAAAAAGTTTAATTCAAACGTTCCATCACGGTAGAAATACCTTGGCCGAGACCAATACACATGGTGGAAATACCCATGGTCATATCACGTTGCTCCATTACCGTAAGCAATGAACCAGAGATACGGGTACCTGAACAACCAAAGGGATGGCCGAGTGCGATGGCGCCGCCATGGACGTTTACTTTGTCGTCCATATCATCAAGTAAATCCAAGTCTTTCAGTACGGGTAACGACTGCGCGGCAAAGGCTTCGTTAAGTTCTACGTAGTCTATGTCGCCCATAGTCATGCCCAGTTGTTTCAAGGCTTTTTGAGTCGAAGGCACGGGGCCATAGCCCATTATGGATGGATCTACTCCCGCCAATGTGGTTGCCGTTATGCGTGCTTTTGGCTTGAGACCAAGAGCATCTGCGCGTTCGCTCGACATAACAATCATGCCCGACGCACCATCGGTAATTTGCGATGAGGAACCGGCCGTTACGGTACCGCCTTTAGGATTAAATACTGGGCGTAATCCGGCTAATGCCTCAACTGTGGTGTCTTCACGAATGGTTTCATCTTGAGCAACCATAAACGGCACGCCGTTCTCGTCATGACCCATTACTGGAATAATTTCATTGTCGAACTTTCCATCGGCGCGCGCTTTGGCGGCGAGTCTATGCGACCGTTCCGAGAACTTGTCCATATCCTCACGTTTAATGCCATGCATCATGGCCAATAGTTCTGCAGTCATACCCATACTGCCAGCGGCTTTTGCAACGGATAAGCCAAGTTCAGGGTTGGGATCAATGCCTTTATTCATATCAATGTGCCCCATGTGCTCAACACCACCAACTACATACACATCGCCAATCCCTGCCATAATGTTTGCCGCAGCTGTGTGCATAGCTGACATGGAGGAGCCACATAATCGGTTCACTGTCTGTGCAGGTACTGTGTGCGGTAAGCCAGCTAGTAAGCCAACAAATCTAGAAAGATTAACGCCTTGTTCGTCACGCTGCATTACACAACCCCAAATCAAGTCATCGATAGTATTGGGGTCGAGCGCTTCATTGCGTGCCAGTAAACCTTTGATAACCTCTGCGCTTAATTCATCAGCGCGAGTGTGTCTAAAGCAACCGCCTTTCGAACGGCCCATTGCAGTGCGGGCAAAATCTACTACTACTGCGTCTCTTGGATTAGTACTCATAATGTTATTCCTACCTGTCTTTTATGCTTTGCGATCTATTCTTGAAAGTCTAGGACTCAAGTGTGTAATATTTAGTACCATTCGCGGCCATTTCGCGTTGGGTGTCGGTGACTTGGTATAGTTTGCCCAGATGTTTGTATTTATCGGCCATGGCAACAAAGTTATCTATACCAATGGTGTCAATCCAACGAAAAATACCACCTCGAAATGGAGGAAAACCCACTCCGTAGACCAATGCCATATCGGCCTCTGGCGCGGAATCAACAATGCCTTCTTCTAAGCAACGAGCTAGCTCGGTTGCCATTGGTACCATCATTCGCGCGACGATTTCTTCTTTATCAAACTCTTTCATCTCGGCCATTTCTGGTTTGATTAAGTCGTAAGTTTCTTGGCTAACCACTTTTTTGGGTTTGCCGCGTTTATCTAATTCATAAACATAGAAACCTTTGGCATTTTTTTGACCATGGCGATCGTTTTCGTACATTACGTCGCCTGCAGTCTTATACGTTTTGCTCATGCGGTCAGGAAAACCTTCAGCCATAACTTCCTCGGCGTGATGACCCGTGTCAATACCGACTACATCCATCAGGTAAGCAGGGCCCATCGGCCAACCAAAACGTTCCATTACCTTATCAACTTGCTGGAAATCAGCACCGTCTTTTACCAAGCCCATAAACCCAGCAAAATATGGGAACAATACTCGGTTCACTAAGAAGCCTGGGCAGTCATTTATCACAACTGCTTTTTTACCCATGGCATTGGCATAAGCCACCGTGCGAGCTACTGCAGCATCGGATGTTTTCTCGCCGCGAATAACTTCAACTAAAGGCATAGCATGAACTGGGTTGAAAAAATGCATGCCACAAAAATTTTCTGGCCGCTCTAATGGCTCAGCTAAATGGGTAATCGAAATTGTCGAGGTATTAGATGCAAGGATAGTATCAGACCTTATTTCCTTCTCAACTTCCGCCAAGACTATGTGTTTAATCTTGGGGTTTTCCACCACCGCCTCAACCACGATATCGACACTGTCAAAATTATCGTAGGCCAAAGTCGGGTCGATATCGGCAAGCACCCTACCCATTTCTTCTACTGACATGCGGCCACGATTGACTCGTTTTGAAAGTAATTTGTTTGCCTCAGACAAACCAAGGTCTAAACCTTCTTGGTTAATGTCTTTCATTTTAATCGGTGTGCCTTTATACGCAGACTGATAGGCAATACCACCACCCATAATACCCGCACCCAATACAGCTGCACGCTCAACTTTTTTATCAGCTTGCTTCTCCCATGTTTTGGCTTTTTTAGCAATAAGCTGATCACTCAATAAAATACCCACTAGCGATTCGGCAACACTGGTATCAGCCATTGATCCAAAACCTTGCGCCTCTATCGCCAGCGCTTCATCACGCCCTAAGCCGGCTGCTTTTTGCATGCACTCGATAGCGGTGATTGGGGCAGGATAGTTAGGGCCTGCTTGGCCCGCGACAAATGCTTTCGCGGTTTCAAAAACCATCATTGCCTCAGTTTGATTGAGTTTTAATGGTCCTTTTTTGGCGTCTCGGCGCGATTGGTAATCCATTTTGCCATCAATCGCGCTCTGTAATACTGATATAGCCGACTCACGCAATACATCAGGTGCAACCACACCATCGACCACCCCTGCTTTTAAAGCCATGTCTGGGCGCTGCTCTTTACCTGATGCTATCCATTCTATGGCGGTGTCAGCCCCCGCAATGCGCGGCAAACGCACCGTGCCGCCCCAGCCAGGAATCAAACCTAACTTAGTTTCAGGCAAGCCAATTTTGGCTGCGGTACTCATAATACGAAAATCACAGGCTAAGGCGACTTCCAGGCCACCGCCCATCGCGAAACCATTAATTGCAACACAAGTTGGTACGCTAAGATCTTCAATTCGATTGAAAATTTTGACGTTTTTGGACAAGTGACTAATCACGCTTTCGCTACTATTTTTATGCGCAAATATCGGCACAAACTCAGTAATGTCAGCGCCGACAATAAATACACCCTTACCACTGGTGAGTAATAAGCCATTAACATTACTGTCTTTTTCCACCACGGCAACGGCTTCGTCAAGTTCATTTACCGTGGCCGTATTAAATTTATTGACTGACTCGCCTTGCAAGTCAAAGTTCATTTCGGCAATGCCACTTTCGAGCATGGTTACCGTTATAGCGCTACCTTTAAACATCAAGTTGCCTCATTTTGGTATTATTTTGAAAATCAAATATTGGAACTAATATACAACGATTGTAAATCTTTTTATTAATCAGCCTCTGAATAGGCCGCCCGACATTATGCGACAAATCACCCCTTGGATGCTACTGGTTTCTCGTTTCTAATTTCTTGCCTTGCAGCGTTTGGCTATCGGCTCGCAGACGTCATTGAGCTTATAGAGATCCCGCACCGAATAATATTATTGCGCGCATATTATAGAGGGTAGATGTCAACATAGCGACTTCACTATAAGATCGCACAATTACTGGATAGCATCGCATAGTTACTGCTTGAAATCCCATAGTTACTGCTTGTAACTTGATCGCTCACGGTTTATGGTCGCGGCTCGAATTGCTACTCTAAAAAAATCTAAATCTCCCGTAAGGACTTAATGTACGAAATAGTTAAATCAATTACTTTTTGCTACGGCCACCGACTGATTAATTACGTGGGCCCCTGTGCAAATATTCATGGACATAATGCGCGTGCTGACATTATGCTGGCTAGCGAGGAGCTTGACGATAAAGGCATGGTCATTGATTTTGGTGATATTAAATCGGTAATTAAACAATGGATTGATGAAACGCTAGACCATACGCTACTGCTGCATAAGGACGATGCCATAAATTCGGTGCTTCAAGACCACAACGAAAAATTTTACATAATGGATAGCAACCCTACGGCGGAGAATATTGCTAAATTAATTTTTGAATACGCGCTAGAACAAAAGTTCCCCGTAGTATCGGTAACGCTGTGGGAATCTGATACCAGTTTCGCTAGATATACTCCCAGAGGCTCATAATAAGGCTCTTAACAAGCTTTATTCCATAAACTCTTCGCTAGGGCTTAGCACTCAAAAAGAACTAAAAAAGTGAATCGCTTTCGTGGTTCAATAGCCACGCTTTGCGCTTAGTTCCGGATGCATAACCCGTTAGTGATCCATTGAGACCAATGATCCGATGGCACGGTACAACAATGGTCATCGGATTCTTACCATTGGCGGCGCCGACGGCACGCACGGCTTTGGGGTTATTAATCATGTTAGCGATATCGCTATAAGAGCCGGTCTCGCCATAATCAATGTTAGTCAGCGCCTGCCAAACCCGTTTCTGAAAATCCGTGCCCGTTGCCTCTAGCGGTAAATCGAACGTTTTTCGGTCTCCTGCAAAATATTCTTGGAGTTGCTGTTTGGCATTTTCAGTAATAGCATTTGCGTTGGCTTTTAGCCCCGTGTCAACAAAATGGATTGAGGTCACGGCATGCTGATTCGCGGTGATTTGCATTTTACCTAGAGGCGTTTCAAAACTGTCTTGATAGTTCATAACTGGTTCCACATTTGTAAGGTCAAATAACTGCGCCAGGGCTTAGTTTTTTCTATATCAGGCAATTCATCAAGGCCCTTTAAGGCATTCTTTAAGCCCGCATCACCCACCAACCAAATATCAGGGTCTTTGCTGGCACGCATTTTTACATAATTAACGGTCCACGGACCTATTCCTTTGATATCCAACCATGCATCTATATTCTCTGATGCGTCGGATTTTAAAAAGTATTCGGCTAAACGACGAATCGTGTCTTTACGCGATTGCGGCATACGGAAAAAGTCTAAAGAGTGATCTACCACAACCTTGGGCTCAGGAAACAAGAACCGTGCAGGAGTCTCGCCAAACTCTATCGGCTGACCTAGATTTTCGACCATTGCTATCACCAGATTACGCGCCGCTGCCACGGATATTTGTTGACCTAATATAGCGCGCATACCGGCTTCAAAGCTATTCCAGATACCCGGTACTCGCAAACCCGGTTGATAATTAATCAAGCTTCCCACTTGCGCTCGTAGCGCATCGTCAATACGTTCAATAGGCGCATCAACATCAAAAATTAGCCGTATTTTTTGCACAATTTGACTGAGATATTGGGTCTTGTCTACGCTTATAAATAAATCAAATCTATGCTTGTCTGGCACTGCGGTGATCGTGAAATAACCAACCGCGTCTTGATAAGAAAACGTGCGTCCATAGGTATCATCGTGCGCCCATTCTAGCCCTGGTATGACGCGATTTTGTAAGAACGCCATCAATTGCTGCCAAGCATACGGTGGTCGGTAATAGAGTCTTAGGCTAATACCTCCACTCGGACTTTTATCGCTTTTACGAATCTCGCGTGGTGCTAAGCCTAGCTGCTGCTTAATAGCCTCGTTGAACCGTCGCACACTATTAAAACCTGATGCATACGCGATATCAGTAATCGCTAAGTCGGTTTCGTGTAATAACTGTTTAGCAAACAAACATTGTTGATACACTGAATATTTTATCGGTGACGTACCTAGGTTTTGTTGAAAAAGGTCTCTTAGATACCGGTCTGATACGCCTAGCCTAGCGGCCAGTGTCGGCAGTGAGTCTTGTTGTAGGGCGCCCTGTTGAATGAGACTCAGTGCTCTTTGAAACGTGGTTTCAGTGCCTAACCAAGCGCTTGATTCGGGAGCACTGTCGGGCCGACATCGCAAGCACGGTCGAAAACCGGCTTGTGCAGCTGATACAGCTGACGTGTGGTACTCGACATTTTTTTCCAGCGGCGGATTGGCGGGACAAATAGATCGACAGTAAATACCTGTGGTCTTGACTGCGGTAAAAAAAACACCATCAAAGCGCGCATCACGTGCAAGCCGCGCTCGCTTATAACGTTGCTCGGTTTGTTTGGCTTTTGCGCCATTAGCTTTTGATTGGCTCATGGCTTTTTTAATACGCCCATGGCTATTAATCGGCTCATGGCTGTTAATTGGCTCATGGCTGTATTCTATACCATTAGCTCATAAAAACTGGCGGTTTTCGGAAGTCTAAGCTAAAAGTAATTAAGCCTATAATTTAATGTTTCTGGTGACTATCTACACAGGGTTTTCTAGATGTCTCGGTAAGAATCATCTTCGCGGTCAATCAAGCGTTGAAATGCGGCAAATTCCAGCTCGCCAATGACGGTTTCGCCGGTACTACTCATTTGCATTTGCAGTAACTGCTCGGTCTTCTGACCAATCTCCTCGGAGACAGGCACAATTGCCCGGCCACTTTGATCTACGGACACTTGAATCTGGCATGACCGTTCTAGCAAAGTCATATTCAAAAACATCTCTTCAATAGAAGCACCGCAAGTAAGCAAACCGTGGCTACGCAGAATCAAATAATTTTTAGTACCTAGGCTTTTTATAAGATCTTCCTTTTCCCCATCTACTACGGTAAGACCTTGAAAATCATGATAGGCCACTTGGTTGTACAGCAAAACTGAATAAAAGTTATCGATGCGCAAGCCCTCTTGCTGACAAGCAACGGTCATTCCTGCCGTGGTATGAACGTGCCCAATACAATGTGCATCTGCGCGAGCACCATGTATTGCGCTGTGAATCACCATACCCGCAGGATTTACAACATAATCTGATTCTTCAACAATATTCCCATTGATATCTACTTTTACCAGATTAGACGCGGTAACTTCTTTGTAATGCAAGCCATAGGGATTAATCAAAAAATGTCCCTCTGTGTCAGGCACCTTAACGGTAATATGGTTGTAAATTAATTCACTCCAACCCATGTAATCAAAGATTCGATAACACGCTGCTAGCTTGATTCTAATATCCTTTTCGCTTTGGTTCATAAACGTACCTCGGTTATTGTTTAATTGGTGCTAATTAAATTGTCGTTACTATTTAGGTGCCAGCTTGGTAACACGCCGGGTTAGCCATAGGCAATTTGATTGAATTGCTTCTGAAAAAAGTCACCGTCGCCAAACATTAAGTTAATAATCATTAGACGCTTCACGTAATGCCCTACATCTAACTCATCGGTTAAGCCCATACCTCCATGGAGTTGTATTGCTTCATCTCCAATATGTTTGCCATTTTTAGCAACCAAGGCGCGTAAAGCGTTTACCAGCTTGGCGGCTTGTTCGGAGGTGGTGGTTTCATCACTAAGCTCACACAACGTACCCACTAATAGCGACTTAGCTTGTTCTTGAGACATAAAGGTGTCTACCATACGATGCTGTAAAGCCTGAAAAGAGCTGATGACAGTACCAAACTGCTTGCGAGTCTTGGTATATTCAAGTGTGGTTTTATTGAGTTTCTCCATGATGCCGACTGCTTCGGCACACAGAGCAACATGGGCACTTTGCACGGTAGCGTGTAGCGCGCCATAACCACCATCTAATTCACCCAGTAAAACACCTGAGGCTTTATCAAATTCAATGTCAGCCACATGCTGACCATCCATTATAGCGTAGTTGTTTTTAGTGACGCCCTGTGCGTCGCTATCTACTAGAAACAAGCTCAGCCCTTGCTCGTCAGTTTGCTCGCCACTGGTTCGAGCTACGACTATGATTTTATCGGCATGTGTACCGCCTAAAACAAACGATTTTGAGCCCGATAGTCGATAGCTGTCATCACCATCGACAGTTGCTTGAGTAGCAATATTGCTCATATCAAATCGAGCGTGCGCTTCGTACATTGCCACGGCACCTAGTAGACTGCCATCAATAATCTGCGGGATGATTTCTTGGCTAATATCAGCACTGCCGGCCCGCTCTAACAAACCGCCAAACATAATGACGCTTGGGAATACGGGCTCTAATAATAATGCGTTGCCAAACTCTTGCATGATGGCCGACACATCAACAATCGAGCCGCCATAGCCGCCGAAATCCTCAGAAAATGGCACTGACAACCAACCTAACTCTGCAAAGGTAGACCAATGTTCCCGACTAAAGCCCTGATCTGATTGAGCGATTACACCACGTTGATCAAAGCTGTAATTATCCTGCGCCCATCGTGCGACGCTTTCTTTGAGCAGGTTTTGCTCTTCACTGTATTCAAAATTCATTATTGCGGTCTCCTACAAACCTAAAACGGCTTTTGCAATCACATTACGTTGAACTTCGTTAGAGCCACCGTAAATAGTTGCTGCTCGGCCATACATGTACGCGCGTCGTGCACCCGAACCACGTTGATGCAAATCGTTTTGATACTCGCTCTGTGGTAAGGAAGTAGCGTAAGCACCGATGGTTTGCATGCGTAATTCTTGTAGACTCTGTTGAATTTCCGTTCCTTTGATTTTTAATAATGACGACTCAGGTCCAGGTGTTTGCCCGGCCGACATCGATGCCAATACTCTTAGCTCCATGTATTCCAAAGCCATGAGTTCAATTTCTATATTCGATAAGCGCGATTGATATTGCGGATCGTCAATCAACTTACCATTAGCATTGGTTTGCTCTTTGGCCAATTCAATAATTTCGTTTAACCAGCGGCGACTATCAGCCACGCCCGCTATTGACGTTCGCTCATGGGCTAACAACGCTTTGGCATACGTCCAGCCTTGATTTTCCTCACCAATCAAATTTTCGGCAGGAACACGCACATTGTCGAAGACCACTTCATTAAGCGTATGCGCGTTGTCTATTGTGGGAATCGGGTTTACCGTAATACCCGACGATTTCATATCTATCAATATAAAACTGATGCCTTGCTGGCGCCGTTCAAAATTCCCAGTACGCACCAAACAAAAGATCCAATCTGCGTATTGCGCATAGGTTGTCCAAATTTTAGCGCCATCAACAATATAGTCATCGCCGTCACGCACGGCCTTGGTTTGCAGTGCCGCAAGGTCTGAACCCGCGCCGGGTTCGGAATAACCCTGACACCACCAATCTTCACTTTTTAAAATACGAGGAAGAAACTTAGCTTTCTGTTCATCATTACCGAAAGTGAAGATCACCGGTGCGACCATGGTTAAACCAAAGGGTATGGTGTCAGGCGCACCAGCATTACAACGTTCGGTTTCAAAAATAAATTTTTGTACGGGAGTCCATCCAGTTCCACCCAGTTCTACCGGCCAATCAGGCGCTAACCAACCCTTGTCGTTTAGCTTGTTTTGCCAATCGCAGGCGGCGCCTTTTATATCGTCACCGGAGTTAACCCGATCACGTAATTCGCCGACAAATTCAGTGGCAAAAAATTCTCGAACCTCGGCTTGAAATTCGCGATCTTGTGCGGAAAAGGAATTGTCCATCAAGTACTCCTACATTTTTAATTCAATAATCAAACAGCGCGTATTGTACATAATGTACAGCAACTATTTGTATAGGAGAACTTACGAAAATGAACCTTTATAATAGACAAACGCCAATTTGATCTACACAAAATTTCCCGATGAGCGTCAGAGATTCCCTGTAGTGCAGCGAGTCTAACCAAGGGGCCTGAATTTTAATATCAACATGGGCAACATCACTAAGTTAGTAATTAATGCGGTGACCATCGCCAAAGCAGTCAGCATGCCAAAAAACATAGTCGGCACAAAATTAGAAAACACCATAATTAAGAAGCCCGAGGTTATGACTAAGGTGGTGTAAAACATGGCTTGGCCAACGTTACTAGTCGAGGTTGCTACCGAGTGTTCATAGTCGCCACCATCTCGTCTCTCATCTTTAAAGCGCGCGACTAAGTGAATCGAATTATCCACCGCAATGCCAACGCTAATAGCGGCTATGGTAATAGTCATTAAATCCAAGGGTATAGCAAAAATACCCATGACCCCCAACACTACAGCGGCCGAAAAAATATTAGGAACTATGGTGATAAAGGCTAGTTTAATGCTGCGAAATAACACAATAAACATTAGCAAAATCACCAAAAACACGGTACCCAAGGTCAAAATTTGGGAGTTAAATAGTGAATTAAGCATATTGTTGTACATGACCAGCAAACCAGAGATATTTACTTGCTCATCGGCAATGCCATGCTGCTCAACCAACAATTGGCGGATATCGGTAATTAATTGCCCACGATCCAATCCTTTTTGTGATTCAAATACGCGAATGTTAATGTGAAGCTGGTTACCATCTGGCGAAATATACGGTGTGAACAAGGTATTTTTGTTTTCATCAGACAAAACGTTATACATAAAACCAAGATCGATATTGTCCATAGGTTCAGCGTCTTTGAGGTTGTCGAACACACTCATAGACGTAGCTAACGACAATACCTTCCCGGTGGCTGGTAAGGCTTCTAAGGAATCCTGAATTTCTCTGATCTTTTGCAGACCATCAACGTTAAACCAGTATCCAGAGACTAGTGTCTCTTTTTTGCTATTTACCGTGCTCGCTTGATCTGAAAAATCGTCTGCAAAATCATCTTGGAACTCGTCATCAAAATCGTCTTCAAAATCATCAAAGTCTTCGTCGAAATCTTCCTCAAAGTCTTGGTCAAAGTCTTCTTCAAAGGCCGCAAAATCGTCATCAACATCGCTTGCCGATACTTCAGCCTGCCCATTAGCTTGCGGCTCTGGTGCAGCATTAGTCGCTTGCGGCAGCTCTAAATCCAAACTTCTCACCGGTGCGTCGATAATTATATCCAGCGGCGTAGTACCACCAAGCTTTGAATCAATTTCATACATACCTTGATAGATTTCGGTATCGGATTTGAAATAGTCTATAAAGCGATTCTCTACCGAAAGGTTGGCGACACCATAAGCGGCGATAAGGCTGATCGTAATAAAAAAGAAGCCGACTATGCCCCCTTTACCATGCAAACTTAAGGCACTTGATAAAATGTTGCCACTCACTGGGTCACGGCTGTCTTCTTGAGCTTGCGGTTTAATAAACGTCGCCAGTGCGGGAAATACAGTGAAAGTGGTGACCAAAGCCACGAATATACCGAGGCACATAATCCAACCAAAATCGATCACTGGCCGAATACCACTAACAATCAATGAGGCAAAGGCAACCATCGTCGTCAACGCTGTGTAAACACAAGGCACAAACTTTGATTGAATCATGTCACGGAGAATACCAAGATGATCACGCGTAGGCTCAAATCGACTTAGTTCGTTGTAGCGCACAATAAGATGAATATTAAGCGACAACGTAATGATCAATAATAGCGATAAAAAATTGGACGACACCACTGAGATTGGCCAATTTAAAAGCCCCAATAAACAAACCATGATGTAGCCGGTCACAAAACAACTGAGTAACGGCATCAGCACCCACCCTACTTGTCTGAAAGCTACAATTAATATAAACACAATCACTAGTAGCGCCGCGATACCAAACACCACTACATCGCTTTCAATAAAACGAATGGAATCGCTAACTATCATTGGTAGCCCACCTAAAAATACCGTGGCTTTGTCTTTGTGCATTGCCACAATAGCGCGCACATCGTCGATCAATTTATTTTGTGACTCTTGGAATACCGCGTGTTTAGTTTGATGCTCTAGCGTAACGCTTGTCAGTTCCGCGTATTGATCAGGTGTGAGCTCCGATTGCCGCTTTAGCTGCCTTAGTTCATTGCGGCGCTCAAGCAAGTTTCCAACTTCCGTATCCGCATGCAATGCAATAACAATCGCGGTGGTTGAGTAATCATTACTCACCAATAGATCTCGATAAAGCTGACTGTCGCGTAGTTCCTTTCTGGCCAATGCGCGATCGGTCTTAGGGTTAAGCAGCGTTTGTTGAGAATTACTAAACTCGCCTAAGGTAACCGGGGGGCTTTGCACCAAAGGCACATCTAAAATTGAGATAATAGACTTTATATTATCGACTTCGAGCAAACGCTGGCGTAGCAGCGAAATATCCTCCAGCACAGCATCACTAAACAAGTCTTGTTCGGGCGCGTACGTTAATACCAATAGATCACCCGTGTTGTATTTGGAAACCACCTCTCTGAAGTATTTAAGGGACTTATCGTTTTCCAGCACCAGAGAATCAGACGATGCATCGAGACGAAAATTAGTGGCGTATTGAGATAAAAACACCACGATTAAAGCCACCACTAAAACCACCCATTTAGCATGCCCAAAAACAATGGCGTCGTAAAAGGAGGGTTGCGAATTCTTAGTCATATGAGCTTGATAACATTATATGGCAACACCAGCGACGACTTATTGGTCACTGCTCATTATCCACAACAAATTTTTACTAATGAATAGCGTCGGTAATTGAATCTATTAAGATAAAGTTACTTTATTCTGCTTTTAAAAACTCACCTTCAATTTCAATACGAACATTAGCGGCTACTGCCTGTATGACATTGCTGACTCCCCACAGGGTCCGGTCAATTTCAGCGGTTGCTGAAAAACCGATTGCGGCGACTTTTTTTAATGGGTGTGATTCTAACGCATTGTTTAAGGTGACATTCAAAATAACAGGGTGAGTTTCTCCCGCTATCGAAAGCTCACCCGTTACCTCTGACTGATTACCAACGAGCGCTCCAACCGAAGTTGACTCAAAAGTTATCAAGGGATACTCCTCTGACTCAAGCCAATCGACCGCTAATGTTTTATTAAAATCCTTTTCTTCTGCGAATGGATAGGCAGTGTCTATAGAGTCAGTCTTAATCGCAACGCTAACCGTACTCTTAGTAAAATCCTCACTATCGAGTGATAAATCAGCCGAAAAATCGGTGAACCGGCCAACATATGTCGAGAAACCGAAATGGCTTACTTTCCAAACCACGCTGGCATGACTCAAATCAACGGGATAAGAACCACTTGGCACCCTTTCCAAAATCTCATTTGCAAACACCGCTGGGGCCAACAACATTAGCGTTGCTAGACGTAGGATAAAGGAATTATTAAAACGTATGCTCGACATAATATTACTCAGTTTAGTTGCGTTTAATTTACAGTATAAAAGATACAGCCAAACACGCAAATTTTCATGAAACTTTAAGTGCGAATTTACACTAAAAGGAGTAATTGAATTAATCTCAATGGCCTCGACTCACATTGGCTATGAGCCGAGACTATCGAGTACGTAGTAAAAATTACCTATAAATACTACTCTGGTTCTGCTACTTCGGCTTTTTTATTATTGGTAAGCAATACCACCATCAAGACGCCTATTCCCATCACCGGATAGTAGATGCCAGCAATTCCATCAAAACCAAATAGTACTGGCGCTAATAGAAATACTATCGCTGCCGCCACATCGAAACCTAAATGCAATTTGAAAGCAATTATTTTGGCCATGCTGTAAGCGTAATCAGTAATAAGACTATAAACAATTAGTCCAATACCCGCAGCAACTGATAGCCAGTACGCTAAGGCGGACTCCCCGCCTAGTCCAAGCACATTAGGTGCGATTATTAGTGCTAAGGCGGCTGCATAATCAAGAATGCCATGAATTGTAGAATTGATAAAACGCATAATTAATCTCCTAAGAATTTTGGGTTTAGAAATTCTAGGTTATGCGTGAGCATACGCTATGCCTTTGAGTACATACTTTATGTCCAATTAACTAACTATAAATCCAAGAAACTTCAGATTTAGTTTACTCAGCGGGAGTTTAGTTGACCAAATTCAGTTAGCCGAATAATGACTCCAGTCCACATTGAGCAACCGTTTTCGATATTCCCCCACACTGCCCACCCAATTATTGGTAATTTTATCGCCATCTTTGTACCAACTGTTTTCAACTTCAGCAAATGTCATGTTGCTTAGCCTATTTTGAATATCTTGATTATAAGCGGCCTCAACCTCGGCCTTAACTTCAATTGACTGCTGATTATTGGTGTCCAACAATTTTATCGCTTCAATAATATAGTTCGCTTGCGCCTCAATCATTAGAATAATCGAGTTATGACCGAGATTGGTATTGGGGCCATACATAATATGTAAATTTGGAAACCCGTGTGTGGACATGCCTAGATAGGCCTGCGCGCCGTCCCTCCACACTTCATGCAGAAACTGATCGTTAGTGCCGCGCACTTCTAAGCCCATTAAAAACGGATTGGTCTTAAATCCAGTAGCATAGATAACCACATCAAAATCATCTATGCGGCCATCGTGACGTCGAATTCCATTGCTAGTAAACGCTTCAATACCAGACACATCCAACTCTACGTTTTCACGCGCCAACGCCTGATAGTACTCGTGCGAAAATAGAGTACGTTTTGCTCCAAGATTATAATTAGGCGTTAGCTGAGCACGCATTGCTGGATTCTTGATCCACTTGCGCATGGATATTCGGCACTTGGTGCTCAATACCCAACGTAAAAATCGATTACCCTTTATTGCGGGCATCAAAATATGTTCGGCAAGCATCCAATTTAGAAGCCTAGGAAGTCTTGCGGTAACAGGGAACCTGCCCCATAGCC